>CAIYDQ010000252.1 GCA_903925075.1 uncultured Geobacter sp. | reverse complement strand
CTTTTTGCACGTTTTGCGAATTTGACTTTACTACTTCGTGTTTGTTCATCGTTAACTCCACAATTTGATGGAATCGGCAAAGGTGCCGGCCTGTTCGCGGATTGGCTGCATCTGGCCCGAGTTCTCGGCGTACTGCATGGTTATGTAAGGGATCTTGCGCGCCTCCAGCCGGCTGACCATCATCGGCTGGTCGAGCAGCGCCGGGTCGCAGAAGCTGGGCGAGGCGAAGATGACGCCGTCGGCCCGGCGCTTGTCGATGATGTCCAAGAGGTAGGCCCCCTTCACGTCGATGCTGTCCTCGTACTTGGCAGCGGTCTGAGCGGACTGGTGCAGGAAGGCGCTGGAGATGTTGTCGATCGGGTCGCCCGAGCTCTTGATATCCCCCTGTATCCAGCGGTTGACCAGCATGAAGTCGTCGTCCACCAGATAGCAGCCGGCCATCTCCAGGGACTTGATCAGGTTCAGCGGCGGCTGTTCGCAGAAGGCGCCGGTCACCGCTACGCGGCAGTTGTCGCGCATCGAGCGCTCCTCGGCTGCGGCCGCCGCCAGGTATTCCTTCATCAGCAGGGTGTGCTCTTCGACCGGCAGCACCATGCCCGCGCGCATCAGCAGATAGACCTCGGCGGAGGGCGTCTGCCAGGGTTTCTCCGCCCGGTAGTCGTACACCTTGTTCACCCAGCGGCGGTTCTCGTTGTAGACGGCGATGGAATGGTTCAGATCCTCGTCGGAGATCCTGCGTCCGCCCAGTTTCTCCAGCCCCTCTTTCAGCTCCCGCAGTTCGTTGGCGAAGAAGACCCCGCCCACGTCGTCCTTGAAGTTCTGCGGCGTATCGAAGTAGCGGACGTACTTGTCCTTGAAGAGCAGCTGCCAAATCCCCGAAAGGTTGCGGATGACGTCGCAAATGGAGGGGAACATCATGCCATCCACGAAGTCGATTTTGCCGGTGATGGCCAGCTCGATGGTGGAGCGCGGTATGCGGCAGATGTAGCTCTGGTAGTAGGCGTCGCCGTGAATGACTTCCATGTCGGCCCCGCCTCCCAGAATCCCCAGCGGGAGCATCCCCGCTGCGTGGATGATCTCCCGCGGGACGTATACCGGCATGAAGCCGATGACCTTGCGCCCCGGATGGGCGTCCTTCCAGGCGCGGGCCGCGCCGAAGTCGAGGTCATCGAAAATTGCCTGGCACTGCGTGACGATCTCTTTTACGGTTCTTTTGCTCATAAATTCGGTTCCTCCTGGTACAGCACTGTTTTGGGTTTCGTTTTCACCTTTCGTTCATCCTCCCTCTCCGTTGGATTTGGCTACTATTCATGACTACGCGCCGGGGGGCGTCTTAAGCCGAGAAACCGGCGCAGGTGCGGGCTTCAAAAAAAAGGGGCTCTCCGGATGTTACGGACTACAAAAAAGAGGCGTTCTCCGGATATTACGGACTACAAAAAAGAGGCGCTCTTCCTATGTTACGGGCTACAAAAAAAGGGGCGCTCTCCGGATAGAGAGGCCCCTTGACGCACCGGTTAGACTGGCCGGTGAGTTGGGTCCCCTTTGCAAAAGGAAGGCGGCGCCGTTTCCGGGGCCACCCGATGGCCGGGTGCCATGAGGGATTTTTCCCTGTTAGGCGCCTCGGCTCGGAGACTGAGATCAGATTGTTTAGCCGCCTAAAGGCAGGCTAGCTTTCAGTTGCTTTGATGCATGATTCTCCCCACGGCTGTTGTTTTGCCCGTCCTTATCGGTCGCTAAAAAAAACGAAAAGGGCGCTCTCCGGATAGAGAGGCCCCTTGACGCACCGGCTAGACTGGTCGGTGCGTAGGGTCCCCTTTGCAAAAGGAAGGCGGCGCCGTTTCCGGGGCCACCCGATGGCCGGGCGCCGTGAGGGATTTCCCTGTTAGGCGACTCGGCTCGGAGACTGGTTTTTAAATTTTAGCTGCTGATCCTGTTACTCAGATCAATTCATGTAAATTGGTACCATAATACGATTTTAGCTGTCAAGCGTAAAAACGACGCGGAGGCAAAAAAATCCCATTATATGTCTGGCGTGGCATTATAGTGTCGATGGACGGGGCGTGTTCCGATTGTCGTCAACCTACGATAGAATGACCTGCTCTTGGGTCAGGACGAAGGAAGAGCGGTTCTTGGCGACAAAATTGTCCAGATCGTTCCTGAGGACTTCGAACTCGGGCGTGGCGGCCGCGATGCGCAACGCCTCCAGGTCGTCGAACCAGCTCATAGCCACGCCGTCGTAGGCAGGCGCCTTGCCGCTGTCGTAGACAGCGCGTCGCGTGTGGTTCTGCAGGTAGCGCCGCATCGCCCGCGCCGATACGCACAGCGGGCCGTGAACCTCGCGCCAGTGCCTTTGGAAATCGTCGACGGACATGCCTGCCTTGCGATTGATGAAGTCGATGCTTTTTATCGCGTTTTCGGGAACCGGGGCGTCCTTGATCACATATTCGTCGCAGATGATGGAGCGCATGCTCGGGCCATCGATGAAGTTGGCCTCGTCGGCCAGCACCGCGGCATACTCCTGGGTCATGGCGAGGGTCTTCATCGCCTGCGTGTCGTCGAAATACGATTCCGCGACTCCGTCGCACAACGGTTCACCCTTGCGGTAGGCCGAAGCCAGCACCCGCGATTGAACATACCTGCGGATGCCGGGAAGCTTAACGATTATGTCGGCGTGGACCGTCCGCCAGTGATGCTGAAAATCCTCGACGGACATCCCCTGCCTGCGTTTGAAAAATATGACTACCTTGACCATCGGCTCCTCCTGTATCTGCCCACTATTTTTTGTGCGTAACTCCGCAGAAAGCGACGGGCCATCTTGGGAATTGTTCTCCTTGCGGGTACCTTAAGTCAATTGACTTTTTTGATGTTGCAGAGCAGTCCCTTCCACTGGGGATACCCCATGATCGGTTCCCGGCACTGGGCGTCCGTCAGCCGATTGCAGTTGGCCTCCCCCTCCCAGCCGTGGGGCACCAGCACCACCCCCTCCATGGTCTTCTCGCTGACGTCGGCCTTCATCTTCACCCATCCCCGATCCGTCTCGACAATGACGTCGTCCTGGTGCGCGATGCCGAATGACGCGGCCGTTTGCGGGCCGAGCTCGGCGCGCGGAAACGGCTCGGATTTTTGCATGGAGGCGAGGTTATGCAACTGGGTCCCGTTGTAGTGCAGTACGCGCGTGCCGGTGGAAAGCACCAACGGATATGCGGCGCCCAGTTCCCCCCATCGCGGCCCCTGCGGGCTTTTGAAAGGCTCAAGGTAGGTAGGGAGCGGATCGAAACCGGCCTCTTCAAAGGCGTGGCTGTAGATCTCGATCTTCCCCGAAGGGGTAGGGAAGGGGCGCCCCTTGAGGTCGTAACTCTTCTCCTGGAAGGTCATCCCCCCCTTGCTTTGCAGCAGCGCGTCGAAATCACATCCGCTGGGAGCCACTTCGTGGGCGACCAATTCCTGATCGTCCCTCCAGGGGAAGAGTTCTCCAAAGCCGCAGGCCTCGGCAAGACCGGCGTAGAACTCCAGGGTGGTTTTACACTCTCCCATCGGTTCGACCGCGGGTTCCCTCAGCATGAGATAGGGAAGGCAATGGCAGACGTTGTAGTTGTAACCCAGTCCCCAACTCTCCAGATAATGGGCGGAAGGAAGCACGTAATGGGCATGCTGGGCCGTTTCCGTCATGAACAGATCGTAGACCACCAGCAGCTCCAGACGGTCGAAAGCCTCTTGCAGGGCGTTGGAGTCCGGCATGGTCACCAGCGGATTCCCCCCGGAGACGATGAAGGCCTTGAGCTTGTCGGGAATGGCCTCGGGGACCATGTTCATGACGCCGTAGGGGCTGGTGCGCCCCCAGAACTGATGGAAAAGCGGGTATTCATCCGCGCCCAGCGGCAGACCGGGAATGGGAAGCATGAGGTCGGAAAAGTTCAGTCTCGGCCCGGCGACCCAGCCCCCCGGCACGTTGATGTTGCCGGTCAGGGTCTGCAGGATGGCCATGGCGCGATCCGTCTGGCTGCCGTTGGCGCACTGGTCCTGGGTGCAGGTGCCGTGGTAGATGCTTGCTCCTCTCGTGCCTGCGAAGAGCCGGGCGAGCGCCCTGATGTCGTCTGCTTTCACCTCGGTGATCGCCTCCGCCCATTCGGGGGTATATCGCTGTATGTGAGGCACAAGTTTGTCGAAGCCGTAGGTCCATCTCTCCACGAACTCGGCGTCGTACAGCTTCTCGTTGATCATGACGTGTATCATCGCCAGGGCCAGGGCGCCGTCGGTGCCCGGCCTGATGGCCAGGTACATCTCCGCCTTGTTGGCGATACTGATGCGGCGGGGATCGATGACCACGACCTTGGAGCCCTTCTTCATGTTTTCGGCGATGGCCATGGCTAGGGGGAAATCGGAGGCGGCGGGGTTGTGGCCCCAGAGGATATAGAGCGGCGAATCCATCTCTTCGACGACGTACCTGCCGAAAGTCATCTGTCGCGCCCGCACCCTCATGCGGAAACAGATGCTTTCCACGGAAAAGAAATTGGGCGTGCCGAAGGCCCCCTGGAAGCGATGGGTCAGCGAGACGATCTCGTTGTTCTCCACCCCTATGGAGCCGCAAAAAAAGCCCAGTACCGAGGCGCCGAATTCCTCCTTCAGCCGGTTAAGCTTCTCGGCGATTTCCGAGAAGGCCTGCTCCCAGGAAACCCTTTGCCACTGCCCGTCGACCTTCTTCAGGGGATATTTGAGCCGATCAGGATGGTACAGGTGTTCGATGGCCGCGCGTCCCTTGGGACACAGCTTCCCCTTGTTGAGCGGATGCGACTGCAGCCCCCTGATGGCGACCACCTTGTCGTCCTCCACGTCGACTTCGGTCCCGCAGCTGTGGTAACAAAGGGCGCAGGCCGAGTAAACCGTCTTCTTTGTGCTTTCTGCCATTTGTCGATTCTCCTCGTTTCGAGTCAGGGTGACTGTTCTTGTCTTGGACGATTGGTAACTTAGCAGGTAGTGTGCCTATCTGCCGGGACACGTCGTACCAATAGTGCCGTTTCTCGACAATTCCCATGATCACGCACCGTTACGAGCTGCTTAAATTAATTGCAGGTGCCGTAAAGAATAAATTATGCCTTAATATACGACAATAGTGTATGGGTAATTGTATTATAATAAGACATATGTCTGTTTGTAGGACAGTGTCGCCTGGTTGTCGCATTGAGTGGTTGGCTGATACGGCAGGAAGGAACGTTTTGAACTTAGCCTGGTGGATAGCGATTGGCTGTAACCGAGCCGAAGAGAAATTTCATCGACTCTTTTTCATCAGGAGGGTCAGCTCATTGTCGACGCGCGATCCAGCTCCGGTGCCTGGTCATGACGGACCGCTGCCGGCTAATCGAGCGGTTTTTCAAGTTCGAGGTATCTTCCCGTGCACAATCCCATGCCGCGAAAAAAAGAGAGCATCAGCTTGTTGTCGCGCTCCACCATGGTGCGCACCGTCGTCACCCCTATCTGCCTGAGGCGCCTCGATATTTCCGCGAACATCAACTGACCGATGCCCCTTTCCCGGAACTTCGGCGACACGGCCAACGCATACACCCAACCGCAAGGAGGTGACCCGAACTCCCAAGCGCGTACTTCGCCGATGATGAAGCCCACCACGCCATTGCCGCTTTCGGCGACCAAAAAATGCCGGTATTTTCTGGGACGGCTCAAGTAACGGTCGAAAATGCCGCTCCAATAGGCCTGTTTTTCTTCCTCGCAGCCGGTCCGGTCCAGGGAGATGACGACGTCAAGATCCGAGGTGACGGCGTCCCGGATGGTCGTTGTTGTTTTCACGCCGGTCCCTTCATAAACCGAGTACTTCGCGCATGTCGTCGTCGGAAAGCGCTATTCCCAGGAACAACCGATAGAACTCTCTTGTTTCCCTGACCAGGTTCAGCGGGTAGCGTTGGGGATAGAGCGTATTGGTCAGCCATTTGAGACCCAATAGGCGCATGAACGACGGCGGACGATCAAACCAGTTGAAGGGTATCTTCGGGATTTGATATACCCTTTTCTCCTTGACGGCCCTGATCCCCTGCCAGCGCTGGTCGGAACGCACTTTGGAGAAGAAACTTCTCTCCTGCGCCAGGATGACCCGGGGATTGTAAAGCATGACCTGCTCCATGGCGACCTGCTCCATGCCGAAGTGGTCCAGGGCTTCTCCCCGATGGACGTTGCGCCCTCCGGCCAGGTTGATCAATTGGGCGTGCAGCGAACTTTCCCGCTCGGTGGCCAGACCGTCCGGCCCCTCGGCGTAATAGACCGAGACCCGTTCCCTGGCCGGAATCCTCGCAGTGACCGCGGCGATTTCCCGTAAGCTCCTTTCCGCGTACCCCTGCAAGGTGGCCGCGCGCTCCCTGCGGTCCAGCAGCTCTCCCAGAAAATGAAAGGTGTCCGGATAGTCGGCGAGAGAATCGAGCCTGATGCGGACGGTCGGCAATCCCAATTTGTTGAAAGTTTCCTCGTACTTGCGATCGATCCCCTGATCTTGCGACGCCCAGAGCAGGATGACGTCCGGTTTCATCTTCAAAAGGGTCTCGATGTTCAGGTTGCGTCCCTGTCCGACCGTGCCGCCGATGACCGGCAATTGCTGGAACTCTTTGCGGATGAATTTCTTTTCCTGTTCGTTGGGCGCGAAGTTCAATCCCGCCACCAGGGCAGGGTCCACGGCGTAGAGCAGATAGGTGCCGGGCGGCGAGGTGCTGTACACCTTGGTGATCTTGTCGGGAACCGTGACCTTTTTTCCGGTCATGTCGGTGATCTGCCGGGCGTGCGCCGACGACGCGGCGGTGGTCATGACGAAAAAGAGCAGTGTGCAGACAAGACGACCCGGTATGCGACGCATGAAAATCTCCTTTGCAGGTTGCTTATTCCAGATGGTAGACGATCGGCACGGTCAGCTCGACGGCGATCGGGGGGCGCGGAAAGGGCGCCGCCTCTCTGACGGTATCGACGGCGCTTCGGTCCAGCAGCTGATATCCAGACTTGTCGAGCACCCTGATACTGCCGACGCTCCCGTCGGCGGCGACCACGAAGGTTACCAGCACCCGGCCGCTCCACCCCATCCTGCGGGCCGCTTTGGGGTAGGCGACGTGTTGCAGGATCAGGTCGCGTATGTAGGCAAAGTGTTCGCCGAGATAACGCTTTTTCAGGCTTTCGGCGGAGGGAGTCCCCGGTGAGCCTCCGGCGGCCGATGGGGTCAGGCGCGTGCCCGACGACTGACCGCTGCTCGCTTTCGGGGCGTTGCCAATATTTGGGTAATCGGTCGAGCGTGCGGCGGCACTCCCGGCAGCGGCCGCAGGTGACCGATCCGTTTTGCCTTGCGCGCACTCCGCTCGTCTCGACAGGGGAGGGGGGCTCCCCTCCTCCGTCCGTTTTAAGGCAGGCCCGGAGGCCGGCGCAACTGCAGGCCCCGAGACCGGCGAAGCTGCGTGCCCCGAGGCCGGCGCAGCCGCGTGCCCCGAGGCCTGCGCGGGTTCATGCGCGAGGGCCGTAGCCACGGCCTGCGCCGGCGCCCACGGCGCGGCCTGCGCCGCGGCCTTTGTAGTTACCGGCGTCTTAGGCGCGGCCTGCGGCGGCGTGGGCCGACCGATGGCCGATCGGCTCCCGGCCTCGCTTCGCGTCGCCTGTCGTTTGTCGCGCTTGCCGGGCGTGCGCGTCGTCGGGGAGGCGGCCGTAGCAGGCGCCGGTTCGGCCAGCGCCAGGTCGATCACCGGCGTCTTTTTTTCTTCGGTGAACGAGCGGCCTGACGCCGAGAGCAGAAGCCAGGCCGCCAAGTGAAGAAGCAGCGACGCCGACACCGTGTAACGTAGAGGCCTCGTGCGCGGCCTCGGGAGCCGAATGGGCGCTACGCCCGCGTCAGCGGGCATAGCCGCGACGGCGTCTTGGTGCCGTCATGCTTAGAACGCCCCTTTCAGACTGCCGAAGATGGTTCTTCCCTCGGTGGGCAGGCCGTGGACCAGTTCGTTGTTCTTGTCGGTCAGGTTGCGAACGCCGAATTCCACCGAGACGTTTTTGGCCACGGTGACGATGGCCTTGGTGTTGACGGTGACGAAGTCGGACACCTTGAAAAGGTTGGAGTCGAAGCGGCTGGAACTCCAGTCGAGAGAGGCGAAAAAGCCGAGCCACGGAGTCACGGTGCAGAGGTCGCTTGCATAGATCTTGTGTTTGGGGCGGTCCGTCAGGGGCGGCTTGGTGGCGCCGGGCGACTGGTTCTCGGCATCGAGATAGGTGTAGTTGAAGTTCAAATCGTTGTGACGTACGTATTTGGACTTCAAAGAGAGCTCGTAACCCTTGTATACCGCCTTATTGATATTCTGGTACTGATTGAAATTCTTGGCCGGACTCGATCCTGGGATCACCACGCTGGTCGGCATGTTTTGGATCAGGTCGCTTATGTCTGAATAAAACAGGTTGAGGCCGGCGCTGGAGGCCTGCCCCAGGTCGGTCTCAACGCCGACTTCGTAGTTCACGGCTTTTTCGGCGCCCAGATTGGGGTTGGCGATGTTGCTCCCCATGGCCTCGGAATACAGTTCCTTCAGGCTGGGAAAGCGCGTCTTCTTGGCGACCGAGGCGTGCAGCCGCAAACTCTCCGCCGGGGCCCATAAGATCCCCCCCTGCGGATTCACGCTGGAAGCCGCGCTGCGCACCGGGCTGCCGTTGGCGAAGTCCGGCTGTTGCCGGTCGTAACTGGCCCCGACCACGAAGGAGAGCCTGTCGGTCAACTTGACGGTGTCTTCCAAGCCGTAGGAGAAGGTCTCGGTTTCGTATTTTTGCCAGGGGGCGCCGAAGTCCGCCTGGCTTCTGTGCACGTCGTCCTTGTAGTTGACGGCGAAGGCGACCGAGTTGTAGGGGAGGTAGCTGGTCCTGAGGGTCAGCGAGCCGCCGTAGGCGTAATCGTCGTAGGTGCTGTGGCCGTTTTTCTGCAGCACGGTGTAGGTCGGGTCGGTATACATGTTGAGGACGTTGTAGTAGGTGTCGTAGAAAAGGCGGGTCGTCAGGGAGAGCCCGTCGGTGATTTTGGAGTCGCCCAGGAGGTAATAGGTCTTCTTGTTCCATTCGCTGAAGCGCCAGTAGCGCGCGTTCTTGTCCGGATCGTAGACGTTGGGCGGCAGGCCGTCGGTGTTGTCGACCTGGTTGAAGCCGAAGGCGTATTCGTGACCTTCGGCCGGCAGAAAGCCTATTTTGGTGGAGACGTCGGTTTGCTTCAGGTCGGAATTGTTGCGCACGCCCTTGGCCTGCAGGTTCACCTTCTGCGCTGCCGTGGGCGCAACCGGCAGGAAGTTGTCCGAAAGGCCGAAGCCGTCGGACTTGAGTACGCCGCCGTTCACCGTCAGGTAGAATTTCTTCCAACGCGAGCCGAGATTGACGTTGGCCCCGACCGTGCCGTGCTCCCCGGCGGTGAATTCCGCGTCCCCCTGCAGCGGCCTGCTGGGCTGCAGTGACACCAGGTTGATGACGCCTCCCATGGCGTTGGCGCCGTAGAGCACCGAACTGATCCCCTTGCTGACGGTGATCTGCGACAGGTTGCCGGTGGGGAGCTTGCCGGCGTCCACATAGCCGTCGTAGGGGACGTACAGCGGTATGCCGTCCAAAAAGACCGGCACCTGGCGCACTTCGAAGCCGCGGACGTTGATCACCTTTTCGTTGCGCGAGTTGACCGAAAAATTCACTCCCGGCAGGGTCTGAAGCGCGTCGGCCACGTTGAGCGAATCCGTTACCAGGATCGTTTTTCTGTCGATTTCGTCCACCGTGCCGACCTGGGTGATGGTCTCCTTCTTGTCCTTGACCACGACCTCGCCGAGGTTGAAGATTTCCTCGCCCGCCAAGGCCGCGCTGCTGCAGAGCAGACAGCCGCCTACGGCAAGCGTTGCCAACCGATTGCTACCTTTCATCGCCTCTCCTTTCAATTCACGCCGTGCATGGGGATACACGGCGATGGACATGCAACTCCCTAAAACCCCCGATTAAAGCCGGAACGCTCAAAGCGTGGGGGCGGCTCGGAGTCGAGCCGGAGCTGCGCAATAAAGTCGGATCAAAACTTGTCCAGGCGGTGCAAAACCCCCAGCGTTCCCTGGTTGTAATGGTTCCTGGCGAAACATTCTATGCACAGGTCGGCGCCGGTCAGCATGTGCGTGTCCATGCTTTTGTTGCCGACGGCGATGCTTTTGCCCGGAAAACCTGCGCCTATGGTGCCGCTCGGAATCTCCTTGAAGTACCCGGAAAGCGGGTATTCTTTGGACTCCTCCGCGTGGAACAGGTAGCCCGGGGGGTGTTCGAGGATGCGGTGTCTGCCGGTGGTGATGGCCAGGTGTTGGGCATCGCTCGGTTCGTAGCTAAACCACCCGCGTCCGTTGCCGCACGGCGTCGAGGCCCAGGGGAAGTCGTCCATGCCGACCCCTTCCAGCATGATGAAGGCGATCTTGCGCCCTTGCCGCAAACCGCGGTCGACCACCCCCCTGATCGAGGTGATCTCGGCGGCCTCTCCCAGCGTGCTGAAGAAGGGGATCTGGCCAGCGGCGTCGGGAATCATCGCCGGCTTGCGGGCGGAGCATCCCAGAGCCTTGAAGGCGTAGCCGCGCCGGGCGACCAACAGGTAGTCGGGAACCAGCGGTCCGTCGCCGACGCTGTCGCCGAAGAGTTCCCGGAATTCGTTCGCGGGAACGATCCTGGTGATATTTGGGTCCGCCGCCACGCGCTGCAGGTCGGCGGCGCTCGGGGCGTGCAGCCCGGCGTACCTGGCAGACCAGTGGGTGGAGATGCAGATGCCGTCCAGGTCGCTCAGATCGATGACGTCGACCAGCTGCATGACGCCGCCGCGTCCGACGATCACGGGCGTGAAGCCGGATTCCGCGATGAACCGCTCCACCTCCAAAAAGAGTTCGTCCATCATCGCCCGGCGCTGGGCGGGGCCGATCAGCTCCACTCGTCCGGCGAAATACTGGGCGCCGTAGGTTAGGAAGGCGAAGCCGGGCCGGTAGCCCACCAGCAGGTCCAGGGCGGTGTCGGTCACCCATGCGTTGCAGCCGGGATCCGCGTCGCCGGGATAATGATGCCGATGCAGCACCTCTTTCATAAAGTCGATCAGCGGAGCGCGCTTTTCCGACTTGTCGCCGGTCCGCAGGTCGAACTGATTCTGCCATTTGCGGGCGTCGATGATCGCCACGCTCTCCGACGCCTGTTCCTTTCTATTCATAGGCTGCCGTCCCCCAATATTTTGATGACCTGGCCGCAGGTCTGGCATTTCCCCTTGGCGCACGAGAAGCGCTGCAACCGGTCGCCGCCGCACCCCAGGCTGAAGCGCTCGACCACCGGCGTGGCGCAGTTGGGGCAGAGGGTGTCCACCCATTGCGAGCCGACGAAATTATGGAAATAGAGGTAGGGGAGGCGCTTTCTCGCGCCGTGCAGCGCCCGGTCGATCCGCTCAATGTCCGGGTATTCGGCGCCCTTCATCTCGTCTTCCGGTAGAAGCCTGAGCACGTGCCAGGGAATTTCGGGATCGACGTCGGCGATAAAACGTGCGATTTCATCCAACTCGTGGTCGTTGGCGCCTTGAATCACCGGCGTGGTGACCTCGATGTGATGAGTTTCGGCCAGCCGCCTGATGGTGCGCAGAATCGGTTGCGCCGAGTGAATGCCGATGCAGCCGCGGTTGAACTCGTCCGCGAGCCCTTTCAGGCTGATGTTGAAGAAGGTGAATATCGAAGCCAAAAGCTCGGTCGCTTCCGGGGTGCTGTAGCCGTTGGTCAGACAGCCCATCGGGATGCCGGCGGCGTCCGCCTCTATCGCCAGCGCCCGAAGGGAAGGAAGCGACACGGTCGGTTCGTTGACGTTGAAGACGATGCTTTTGCATTCGAGTTTCACCGCCATCTCCACCAGTTTACGCGCCGTGAACCGGTACATTTTGCCCTGCATTTCGGCGGGATCCTGCTTGGCGATGAAGGCGTTCGAGCAGTATTTGCAGTCGAAGTTGCAACTGCTGGTGCCCGTGGCGAGGCAGCGGCTTCCGGGATAAACGTGATAAAAAGGTATCGACTCTATTCTGGAGACCTCGTAGGTGCTCCACATTTCCGGGAATCGTTCCCTGGCGGTCGCGCCGTCGGCATAATACATCCGGCATTTGCCGTAAGTATCGGGGCCCAATTCGCAACGCCATTCGCAGTAGTTGCAACGCATGCTTCACGCCTCCTTTTTCCAGTTGATGACCGCCCAACGCACCACCTTGGGCGCGGGGAGGCGCCAATGCGCGCCATGAGGAACCAATTCCGCCGCGAGATAGTCCCTGAGCCGCGTCTCCTCTTTGGCGTCGAGGTCGTCCAGCATCCAGCGCATCCCTTCCAGCGCCGCGTCACGGTCGCGGTAGTTCAGCCACTCGCTACAGGTTATGAAGGAGACCTCGGCGTAAATCTCCATCTGATGGAGCAGGTTGTAGACGTAGATGTAATCCGGTCCGCGCCTGAGCTCCCTCCCTACGGCATTGAAGATGCGCCGGTCGTTTGGGCCGTCTCCGACCATGGCGGAGATGTATACCCGACGCTTGGCGGCCCGGTCCAGCTTGACCAAGGCCGCTCGCAGATCGTCCACCACGATGGAGCGCGAGGAAATCGCCACGTCGAAGGAGCCGATGCCGAGATCTTGCCAATCGTCCTCCCAACTGCCGAGAATGGGGGTGACGTTGGCAAGCTCCTCCTTTCGACACCGTTCCTGGAGCAACGCCAGCATCCCCGGCGAGAAGTCCAGAGCCGTCACCGAGCGGATGCGCCCGGCAAGAGGCACGGCCAAGGTGCCCGAGCCGCAGCCGACGTCCAGCACGCTCCAGGAAGGCTGCGGCTGCATCAGATCGAGAAACTGTTTCTGGTAGTCCGATTCCGAGGCATGCCTGCTGAAGGAGGGCGCCCGGTCGTTCCAAAAGGCGGCATCCTTTCTGCGCGGGCGCTCCGCTTTGGCGCGACCCCAGGCGGCGACCCAGTCGATTTCGTGTCCGCTCATCCCATCACCTCATATTCCCTCGTCACCTCTTATTCCCTCGCCTCTTTATTCACCGTCCAGCGCATGCCGTCTCCCCGGCATGCAGTGCGCCGATCACGGCTGGGTCTTCTTCCTTCGGGAGCCTGAGCGCTGCCTATGACAGTATAATAGCATGCTAGACATTATTATGTCAAGCGCGGACAAGGCAACGGGCGAGCCCGCGCATGAGAGACGGAATTGACGTGATTCTGACGAGTTGGGTTGAGTCGGGATGGGATCGAGATGTTGTAAGCGAGGCAAGCCGATTGCGGATAAAGGAGTTATCGACTGCGTGGCCGTCCTTTCGCAGCTAGCCGCAAACCTCGTTTTTGACGACGCACTTCATTTTCTTAAAGCGGCGGATGGCCAATTTGCATGCCTCGAAGGCGTCTTCGCTATTTGGAGAACCCGCGGCTACCAGCGAGATAATCTCCCCGACTCCGAGTCGGCCGGTGCGCCTGATCAAAAGCGCGTCGGTAAGCGGAAATGTTCCGGTCAACTCATCGGCTATGGCGCGCAATTCGCCTTCGGCGTCGTCTTTGGCGGCATAATCGATGTGGCAGGTCGTTCCGCCGACTCCCTTTTGCGGCTTGACCACGGCATAGTGCAATACCACCGAACCGGCGCAGTTTGCCGAAATCAACTGGTAAACCTGGGCAGGGTCGATCGGTTCATCGGTAATTTTGACCACAATATCTCCAACGGTTCATCCGTGTCGCTCTCAAGTCGTTGTAGTGTCATATATATAGCGGCATGACGCAAAAAGGGACAGCACCGTCGCTGTCCCTTTCTGCGATCAGCTTACGCCGATGATGACGCTGGAGGCTTTGAAAAGGGCGCAGGCGTGGCCGCCGACCTTCAGTTCGAGCCGCTGGGCGCTACCATGGGTGATTACCGCGCTGACGGTGTTGCCGCCGCCGATTTCTACGTCGATCTCGGTGTTGACCGGCCCTTCCAGAATATTGGCGATGGTGCCGCAGAAGATGTTGCGGGCGCTGACCTTGGCGTCGTGCAGGTCGGTGCCGATGATGACCGAACTGGCCTTGATGATGGCGCAAGCCTCGTCGCCGTTCTTCAACTTCAGGTTGTCGATGGCGCCGTTGGTGACGACTGCCGTGAGAGGAATACCACCTTTGAGGGTCAGGGTAACCTCGGCGTTAACCGCGCCTTTGATAATGTTGGTTACCGTGCCTGTGAACGTGTTGCGTGCGCTTACTTTCATGAGAACCCTCCTTGGAAGAATAGTGATACCCGGATTTAAACTATCATCTTTTTGACAAAAATAAAAGGTTTAAGGTTCCCTGTGATTCGACTTCGCGCGACGGCATCCGACGGCGAGAGGCAGGCAGAGTACGTGTTTTTCCAGCGCCTCTTGGACGGACGCGCCATCGATAATAATCGCGTCGCGGTCGCTGAATCGGGTAAAGGCGAAATATTTTCCGTTGTCGCAGCTGAAAATCTGAACGTTGTAGGTTTTATCTGCAACTCTCAACGTTGTTTCATGAGCAATAGATCCATCAACCATGGGAATCCGCCTTTCCGGCGGCAGAGGACTGCCCGCCAGTGCCTTTGGCATGGTAGCGACGGGAAATGCGTATGTTATGGGCTCTTAGATACTGTCCTGTGCCTTGCGCATCCAAGGCGGAGGATTCTCTTGCAGCGCCTGTTGCAATTTACCGATTATTTCTTCGACGGACGTATTGGTAACCGTCCTCATCGGATGAATATTCCGGGCCACAAGTTTGGCCGCAGCCGGTCCGTTAATACTTGGACTGCAGAGGATTGCGCAGTGAGCGAGAGCCTCCGCGCGAGCGGTGAGGCGAGCTTCCTCCGTGCCGGCGTCATCGTCGAAGAAGATCGAGTTCACGTAATATGACTCTTGCGGGGCAATGTCCCATACGGTGAAACTCTTGGCTTTTCGAAAGCTTTCATCGATCATGATGCCTGTGGAAGTTGAGAATGCGACTTTCATCTGAGTCCTCCTTGCCGATTTCACCTTGTATATTGCTTGCGACAGGCCTTGTCGCAACTAGACGTCCCTGCCTTGTTATGCATAATCAGTGCCAGCGAGTGTGCCTTGGGCCGCGCCGTTGACAACTTTAAGAGTCCAACTGTTTTTAACCGCGGATTTGGGACGGAACAAGCATCCATGTCTGTCATTTTCTGCAAGGTTTGCCTTAAGATTTGCCTTGGTCGATGCCCCCCCTGTTTTTTAATCGAGGAAGTTTTGGCTATTATTGTGCCCGTTAAGACATTATAGTGCATAAAATGCTTGCAGACCAGCACAACGGATGAGCACCTTGACCATGCCGATCCCGGGCGAGCGCACCGGCAAAGGGAAATCGACCACCGGCGAGGCGAGCAGTGCGGCCCTGAGGGTGAAGATCGACCTGACGCCGGCCTCGCCGAGAGCGGGCGCCTGGGGAGGTCTCCCCGTGTCAAGCACGGGTCGAAAGCGGGCAAGTCAGCGTGTGCGTGATGGAACTGATGTGATTATGGTGAGTTGGGATGAGGTCGAGATAGTTTAAGCGTTTTCAACATGCCGATGTACGATCTTGCCGAGACGCCGGACGGCCGCAAGTGCCGGCTCGGAGGTGTAGGTGCCGTTGAACATGAGATGGTTCCGGTAACGCTCGGAGGTCGAATAAAGGTGTCCCGGCGAAATCCTGATCCCCTCGTCCAGCGCCTCCTGGTACAGCACCAGCGCGTCGACCCGGGGAGGGAGTTCCACCCAGATCAGATAGCCTCCATGGGGGTGCCAGACCCGGGTGCCGGGCGGGAAGCTTCCTTCCACGGCCGCGCACATGGCGGCCACGCGCCGGGCAAGCGTGGCGCGGAGGGTTTTGAGATGCCGGTCGTAATCGCCGCTGGAGAGAAAGGAGGCGACGGCCTCCTGGGCCGAAATCGGACAGGAAATGGTGGAAAAATATTTGATGCTCTCTATTTCGGCCTGGTACTTCCCCGCCGCGATCCATCCCACCCGGTAACCCGGCGCGAGCGACTTTGAGACCGAAGAGCAGTGCAGCACCAGCCCCTTGCGGTCAAAGGACTTGAGGGGCCTGGGCCGGTCCTTCCCGTGCCACAGCTCCCCGAAGATATCGTCCTCGATGATCGGAATGCCGTGTTCGGCCAAAAGCGACACCAACTCCCTGCGGTTTTCCAGCGGCATGCAACTCCCCAGCGGATAACTGAAACTGGGAACGACCAGGCAGGCCGCGATTTTAGTCTGCTGCAGCGCGTAGCGCAAAACCTCCACGTTGATGCCGTCGGCCGGATGCGCCGGTATTTCCAGGGCGCGCAGCCCCAGTTTTTCCCGCGCTTGCAAAAAAACGAAAAACGCCGGCGATTCGATCGCCACCACGTCCCCCGGCTTGCAGATCGCGCGCAAGGCGAAGGTGATCGCCCCGGAACATCCGGCGGTGATGGTGATGTCGTCGGGCGAAAGCGCGCAGCCCCGGGAAAAAGCCCTTTTGGCAATCTGAGCGCGCAGCAGGGCCGAGCCTTCGGGGGTGTCGTATTCGATGGAGCCGCTCCCCGCGCGCCGCAGGATGCGCGCGTGGCAAAGCCCGAGTTTTTCTGCCGGAAACAGGCCGTAGTCGGGGATGCCCGAGCCGAGTTGGACCAGTCCGCTGCGGCGGGAGTCGAGCCTGAAGCGCTGCCACAGCGCCATGACGTTCACCTCGGTCGGGGTGAGATCCAGGCTCTCCTTGCGCGGAGAAGGGTCCCAACTGGTGCGGCTCCTGACGTAATACCCCGAGCGTGGGCGGGCATCCAGGAATCCCTGGTTTTCCAGCTCGCCGTAGGCTTCGATGACGGTGGTGATGCTGGCCCCGATCCGGTGGCTCATCGCCCTGACGGAGGGAATTTTTTCGCCCGCCTGGTAGGTGCCGTTGCTTATCGATATCTTGACGAACTCCGCGACCTGCTCATGCCGGCTTACGCCGCTTCCCGACAGCAAATCTTTCACGATATCCCCTCTCATTGCACTTCGTCTCATGAGCACTAAACGCCCCCGGAAAAACACAGAAACACAGTTTATCCCGTTTCATCCTCAAACTGTAGCAAATTCCTGAAACTGTCAGCAGAAATCTCGGGTTTCCTGTATCTCGTTATTTTATACGCCGCTGCTATATTGGGGCTGCGCTCGACTTTAGCTTTTTCAAAGGGCCATAAGCTTCAAGCTTCGGAGCCACTAAACGGAGGATATATGGAGAACGACAGCAGGAGAAAATTTCTCGGGGTCTGCCTGGCAGGGGCAACGGTCGCCGCGGCGGCCGCCGCAGGTTATCCGGTGATCCGCTACCTGGCGCCCAAATCGGGCAAGGTCGGCACGGACAAGCTGGTGTTCGCTACCAGCGATATCCCGGACGGGGAGGCGAAGTTTTTCGAGTACGCAGGGACCTCCGCAGTCCTCGTCAAGACCAACGCCGGCGCTTTGTTGGCCCTTTCCGCGGTTTGCACCCACATGGGCTGCATCGTACAGTGGGAAAAGGACAAACAGGATTTCCTTTGCCCCTGCCACGCCGGCCATTATTCGCCCGAGGGGGAGGTCCTCTCCGGACCGCCCCCCAAGCCGCTTGCCAAGATCCCTTTTACCGTCGCCGACGGCAAAATAACAGTCGGCTAACCGCCTGACCCGCACCTGGAGGAATCATGTTGTCAAAACGGCTGTACGACTGGATCGACCTGCGCATCGGCGCCAGGGAGATCGTCAAGAAAGAGTTGACCGGCTACCTGCTGCCGAAAAAGATCAACGAATGGTATTCGCTGGGAAGCGTGCTGATGGTCATCTTCGGCCTGCAGATAGCGACCGGCATGCTGCTGATGGTCTATTACGTGCCCGACCCGGAGAAGGCTTTCAAGAGCATCACCTTCATCATGAACGAGGTCCCGTACGGTTGGCTGATCCGGCTCTGCCACGCCGTCGGTTCCAACATGATGGTGGCGGTGCTGTTGCTCCACATGTTCTCGGTGCTGATGATGGGGAGCTACAAGAGCCCGCGCGAGTTGAACTGGCTCACCGGCTTCATCCTCTTTTGCCTGATCCAGGGGATTTCCCTCACCGGATACCTGGCGCCCTGGAGCCAGCTCTCCTTTTGGGCCACCACGGTCGCCACCAACAGCGCGGCCGCGATTCCGGTGATCGGCCCGTACCTGGTGGAGTTCATGAGAGGGGGGAAGCTGGTCGGCCCGCCGACCCTGGGACGTTTTTTCGCCCTGCACGTGGCGGTGCTTCCCGCAGTCATCGCCGCGCTGGTCGGCGCCCATCTGTTCCTTTTAAAGCGCACCGGCATCTCCACGCCCCCAAGCGGCGTCCAGCAGAGCCGCAATCCCTGGCCGGTCGAGAGCTACCGCTACGAGAGTCACCCCGGCGGCATTCCCTTCTTTCCCAACTACGCCTTGCAGGATCTGACCTCGATCAGCGTCTATTTCGCGGTCTTCCTCGCCGTGGTCTTCTTCGCCCCCAACTTCCTGTTCACCCCGGACGCCTTCGTTCCGGCCAACCCTTTCCAGACCCCGGCCCACATCAAGCCGGAATGGTACTTCCTGGCTAACTACCAGACGCTCAAGATCTTCCCGAGCGAATTGCTCGGCCTGTCGGTGCAGGTGGCCGCCATGACCCTGCTGGCGCTGCTGCCGTTCCTCGATCGCTCGCCGGAAAGAAACCCGCTGAAACGCCCACTGTTTCTCGTATGCAGCATCGGCGGCATCCTTATCTGGATCGGACTGACTATTTGGGGGCACTACTCATGACCTTGCTACCGCAACATACGCGCTTTCGCCGTCGGGCGACCTTCGGAGCCCTCATCTTTACCCTGCTCGCGGGGCCGCAGGCGGCCACGGCGGCCACGGCGGCCGCCGGTGAGCAGCCCGAATCGGCCTGCATCCAGTGCCACGAGACTCTCCCCGACCGACTCGGCGCGCCGGTCAAGCTGTGGCGCGCCAGCATCCATGCGGAGAACGGCATCTCCTGCAACGCCTGCCACGGCGGCGATGCGAAGGACGCGGCCGACGCCATGAACAGGACGCGCGGTTTCCTCGGAGCGCCCAAGGAAGCGGAGGTTCCCGCCTTTTGCGGTCGCTGCCATCCGGGGGTCATGAAGGACTATCTGCTGAGCGCCCACGGCAAGGCGCTTGGTAAAGGCGGCCCCAACTGCGTCACCTGCCACGGCAACCACCGGGTGGTGAAGGCCTCGCTGGAGCTGATCAACGAGAAAAACTGCAGCCGTTGCCACAGTTTCGAGCGGGCCCGGACCATCAGGGCCGCCATGCAGCAAACCGAAAGCTACGTGGTCGGCATCGACGCCCGGATCGCAGGCTTTCAGGCGGAAGGGGTCGACACCGACCGGCTCGGCAAGGGACTCTTCGCCATCAGGAACCGATTCCACACCCTGTTCCACGAAGTGGACGTATCGCTCGTGAAGCGGGAATCGGCGCGGATCGACGCCGAACTGGGGAAGCTGGACCTGGAATTGAAGGCGATCGAGGACGCCCGCGCCCGGCGCAGGGTCGTCGGCGGATTCGTGGTGACCGGCTTGTTGCTCCTCGCCTGGCTGTTCCATTTGCTGAAAAAAACCTATGACTGAGAGCGGAGCCGCCGGCCAGACGCTGGCGGCCTGAAACGACCACATTTGATTTCCATTTCAAAAGAGGAGCACGGCATGTCTTTCACGGCTCGCATCGTCATCGGAAACGCCTGCAGCATAATCATGGTCGTGGCGGCAACGATCGTTTTCAACCCCAAGGGGGAAGTTTGGTTGGAACTGCTGACAGGCTTGGTCGTGCTGTTGATCATGTCATCGGTCCTGGGAGTGGTGAGCGGCAACGCCTTCAAACCGCTGGCGGGGATCTTGGCGGTTCTGGAAAAAGCCGCCGACGGCGACCTCTCGGCGAGGGCGAAAGTCCAGGGCAACGGCGAGTTCGCCAGGCTGGCGATCGCTTTCAACACCATGATGAACGACATGAACAAGGCGATGCGGCAGTTTTTTGCGGTTGCCGACTTGGTGCGCAATTCGGTGGTGGTGGTCCGCTCCACCACCGACGTCATGGCATGTGCCGCCGAGGAGGTCGCCGTTCAAGCCGGCAGCATCGCGACGGCCAGCGCCGAGATGTCGGAGACCTCCGGCGACATTGCCCGCAACTGCCTGTACGCGTCCGATATCGCCCGGAAAGCGGCCGTGCAGACCCGCATGGGGTTCGAACTGGTGCAAAGCGGCTCGCGCCTGATGGGTAATATAGCCGAGCGCGTCAACGCGTCGTCCCGGGCGGTGGCGGGGCTCGGAGCGCGCTCCGACCAGATCGGTGCCATAGTCAACACCATCGAGGACATCGCGGACCAGACCAACCTCTTGGCGCTGAACGCGGCAATCGAAGCCGCTCGGGCCGGGGAACAGGGGCGCGGTTTCGTGGTGGTGGCGGACGAGGTGCGAGCTTTGGCCGAACGCACCACCAAGGCGACCAAAGAGATTGCCACCATGATCAAGTCCATCCAAAACGAGACCCAGAGCGCGGTCAGATCCATGTCAGAAGGGGTGGCGGAAGTCACGCTCGGCACGGCCGAGGCTAACCGCTCCGGCCAAGCGCTGGAAGAGATACTTGGTCAGATCGACGAACTTACCGCGCAGATCAGCCAGGTCGCGACGGCTGCGGAGGAGCAGACCGCCACCACCCACGAGATCACCGGCAACATCCGGACCATCGACGACGCGGTGAACCGCAATGTGGAGAGCGCGCACGGCACCAAACAGGCAACCGGCACCCTGTCGGAACAGGTGGACAAACTGCATACCTTGGTCAGCCATTTTCACCTCTCCCAGGCGCTGGAGTGGGACCCCTCTTTTGCCACCGGCGTCGGCCGCTATGACGATGCCCACAAGGCGTTGTTCCAGATGATCAACGACCTGCATGACGCGATGCAGCAAAAAAGGAGCAAGGAGGCGGTCGGGCAGATCCTGAACGGCCTGGCCGAATACGCGGTAAGCCATTTTGCCGACGAGGAGCGCGTCTTTGCCCAAACCCGCTACCCCGGCGAGGCCGAGCACAAGATGCACCACAAGCAGCTGGTCGACCAGGTGGTCGAACTGCAGGGCAAATTCGCATCGGGCCAAACCCTGGCGACCCAGGAAGTCATCACCTTTCTCCAGGAGTGGTTGATCAACCACATCAAGAAAATCGATCAAAAATACAGCGCGCACCTGAACCAGAACGGCATCGAGTAAATATCGTCTTTCGGTCGAATAATCTGTCCAGGTGGGTACCGCACGGCTGCGGCTAAACGCTCCAATCCAAAACTTGTAGGTGGCTGACTCGCTCGAATTCCCTGGTGTTGTTCGTGACCAAGGGGACGCTCAGCGCCACGGCGTGAGCCGCAATCAACATGTCCATCGAGCCGATGACCTTCCCCGCCTTTTCGAGAGCTGCCCTGATCTCGCCGTGGGCAAAAGCGGCCTCTTCGCCGAAGGGGACGATCTCCAACGGGGTGAGGAATTCTCCGAGAGCCTCGGCATTTTTTGCCTGATATTCGCTCTTGGCAACGCCAAAACGCAGCTCGGAGAGGGTGATCGAGGATATGCCGATATCGCCTGCCCGGTATGCTCTGAAGCGCTCCAGGACGGTGACCGGCTGCCGTTTGATGAGGTAGATGCAGATGTTGGTGTCGAGCAGCAGCTTCATCAAAAGTTCTCCCTTTTGTCCATCTCGGGCTGATCGCGCTCGATCATGAAATCGCTGGAGAATTTTTTGAGGCTGCCAAAAAGGGAGTCCCAAGAGTCCGTGAGGGGGATTAAGGTCACGACATTGCCGCTTTTCTTGATAAAAACCTCGGCATCGTCGAATCGGAACTCTTTGGGAAGCCTAACGGCCTGGCTCTGGCCATTTTGAAATATCTTTGCG
>CAIYDQ010000251.1 GCA_903925075.1 uncultured Geobacter sp. | reverse complement strand
TCTGATTTTATCGGATTCTCTACTATGTCGATTGCGACGACCAAGGCGGCCGCCCCGAAAGCCTGCCAGTATCATCAATATCGAACCAACGCCACCATGAGGGAACCCAGCGTCAAAGATTTGATGAAACTCATGCGGATGGCCTTTAAAAAGCAGTTGCCAGAAACCTCAGCGGCTTCAACTGTTTCATGGAAACAGGCCGCCGCAAGGCTTGCAACAATCATGGGAGCGCCGGATGAGGAAGCAGATTTTAACGCATGGGTGGCCGAAAATGAATGAACCGCTCATTTCAATCCTGGTATGTTCCCGTAACCGAGAGCTGTTAAATAAAAGTCTCTTTGCTCTGACAGATAGGCGTATCCCATTTCAGCCGCTGATTAATTGGAATGGAGAAAAAGATTATGCCCTTTCTCATAACAACGACCCGTTCGTTTCTTTCTCCCACAATAACAACGAACTTGCTGAATCCGCAAAAGGAAAATACCTGATCTTTTTAAACGACGATGTATTCATCCGGCCGCTCGCTATCGAACGGATGATTTACATCCTCGAAAAGAATCCGGATGTCGGCATTGTCGGTGGAAAGCTCTTTTTTGGCAATGGCACCGTCCAGCATTGCGGTGTCACATTCAAAGGACTGGCACCGGTTCACATCCATTCTGGAAAGCATGGAACGGATTGGATAGACCAAGATCGGGAATACCAGGCAGTCACCGGCGCGCTTATGGCGATCCGGCGCGAGGATTTCGAGAAGCTGGGCGGATTCGATGAACAGTTTGTAAACTGCTTTGAAGACCTAGACCTCTGCTTTAAAATGCGGTACGAACTCAAAAAAAAGGTGGTTTATTGTGCCAAAGCTGAAGCGGTCCATCTCGAAAGTCAAACCCGGAAAAACTCAATCCGGCCGTACTTATCCGCCTTCTGCGAAAAGTGGAAAGGAAACATTCGTGACGACTATCACGCTTTCCAAGGGGAATACAAAACCTGGCCGAGCATTCAACGAGGCGGTGAAATCTCTTTTGCTTGCTGCTCAAATAATATTGAAAAATGGCACGCCCTCTGCGAAAGTCTCGGCCTGGAACTAATTACCAAGGTCCACCCGAAAGACGCGGCCAAAGCCCTGAACGAGTGCATCGATGAGGCACCCGGAGATATCATTGTTCTGTGCCACCACGACCTTGAATTCCAACCATCCTTCATCGAAACCCTTTCCGAACTGATTCCGGCCTATGGTGAGTTCGGAGTTCTCGGCATTGCCGGGAAAACAGCGTCTGGGTTGCCGGTAGGTGGCTGCATCCTTGCCGATGGAACACCATGGGCGGCCGTAAAAGAGGGGCCGGTCGTTATCCTGGATGAATGCCTACTGATCATTAGGAAAGCCTCTGGGCTGCGGTTTGACGAGGATTTTAAGGGCTTCCATGCCTACGGTGCCGACCTTTGCTTACAGGCGGTGGCCAAGGGGCTTAAAAACTACGCCCTACCGCTGCCAGTCCGACACCTCAGTCAAACCGGTTCCACCGCCGGCGCTTATTTCGAGAGCATAGGACGACTGCGGGATAAATGGCGGGCCATTCCGATCATCCACCTAACCCATGCCGAAGTTAGTCAGAAGGGTATAAAATGCCTGATTCCGTGAAATCCTATGCTATCGGCCCGAAGCTAGGGGACTTCATCCATGCCCTGGTAGTTCCAGCATGGCGGTGGATCAGCCGAGGGGAGAAGGCAGCAATATGGATGTGCGAGGAGGGGGATAAATGGTCGGCCGGAATGGAGCGAACCTACACAGAACTGATTCCGATCATGGAGCAACAGCCATGGGTTGACCGGTTCCGGTTCTCTCCAGACATGAAACCAGAAGAGGTAGATTTTTTCATGCCGGACTTCCGGAAGCACCCCAGACTATTTTTTCAACCCTTCAGCCACACCTACCTTGACCTGTTCGCGGATGGCGACCGGCTGCCGAAAAATTTTGCCTGGTTGAAATATCCACCAATGCCAGGTATGCAATGGGCGACAGTCTGCCATCGCGGATACCCTGAATTATCATCCGAGGCCGCAAATAAGCGGTATCTGGGCCTTGAAAGCATGAACCCTGCCTCGATGTCACTCTCAGACCTTTTCGCCCTAATTTCGGGCAGCCTGTTCTTTGTGGGAGACCAGAGCGCCCCGGCTGCAATTGCCAGCGCCCTCGGAAAGCCACGGATGATTGAACTGAATCGGAGGCGGGAGTTTCTTGAAGGGGAGAATACCACGGACGCTATCTATTTTTAATTTAATTTATTATATTTACATTATGGGTACAACATACAGTATCAATAGCAAGCCCGACTCGATGCCGCCGCATAAGAGCCGGGCCTGCGCTTTCTAAGCCACTTATTTTACAATAGCCACCCGTTCCCCATACCACTCATATTGACCGAATGTTCCGGGTACTGGCGCTTTGACCTGATTGCCGTAAGCGTCCCAGACCTTGCCATCTATCAGGGCATACTTGCCCTTGGCAACGCCACCCGCCACATCTGCGATAAATACCAGCTCGCTGCAAAACATGCGGCCAGAATCGGCATAGACCGGCCCGAACATATTCCGGAACAGGGATTCGTAATCATAATCTTTGCCGAGCTGATCCATTGCCCAGGCTGCGATATCGTTCCGGCAGTGGTCGAATTCGGGGAGCAACGGGGAGTAGTAAACCTCACCGGTGAAAGCGTCCAGGTCAAAGCTGGCCGGCACCAGACGAATCTTGGTGTCGGCTTCCAGGATAAACACCTGGTGGGAGGGGTCGGCGCTGAAATCATCCACCCGAATAACCATCGCCGAATGATTCACGTCTTGTTTGGTGAATTCCCGGATAGCGGTTCCGAGTTCGCCATGCGCGCAAAATTCCAGTAGCCCGCCTGTCTGGAACTCAGAGCGAAGTTCTTTGTATGTCGCGACCCTCATTTCGTTTCTCCTTTATCTTTGGCCTTGCCGACATTCAGCGCGAGCCATTCAAGAATTTTATAAGCCTTTCCCAGTTTGGTTTCTGGGGAAGGCGTGCCGGTTATGGAGCAGATTGCAGATGCCACCGTAACCGCTGCGGTAAGTATCACTGCAGCTTTGGGAAGGTAGACGCTGTAAATCTGAGCGAGCATTTAAACCTCCTTCACAGTCAGAGTCCAGGGTAGAGAGGTTCCGACCATGTT
>CAIYDQ010000250.1 GCA_903925075.1 uncultured Geobacter sp. | reverse complement strand
GACCTGATCTACATCGACCCGCCCTTCAACTCCAACCGCAACTACGAAGTCTTCTGGGGCGAGACCAAGGAAAAGCGCTCCTTCGAGGACCGGCACGAGAACACGCAGGCCTACATCGACTATATGCGCCCGCGCTGCGTCGAACTCGCCCGCGTCCTCAAAAAGACCGGCTCCTTCTACTATCACTGCGACTGGCATGCCTCGCACTACGTCAAGGTCATGCTCGACCAGATCTTCGGTGAAAACAATTTCGTCAATGAAATCGTTTGGAAGCGTAGCGATGCGAAAAGCGATGTGGGACAAGGGGCCAAACATTTTGGACGAGTTCATGACAGCATCTTTTTTTACTCGGGGGGCGACAGTAGCTACACATTTAATCCGAAGTTCACCCCTCTACCGCAATCGACCATTGATGATTGGTACAAGCATGTCGAGGAGGGCACCGGTAGACGCTACAACAAAGCCGATGTAACCGGGCCGGGCGGTGCGGCGAAGGGGTGTCCGGTCTATGAGTGGAACGGTGTAACACGTGCTTGGCGTTACAGCAGGGAGAATATGGAGCGGCTTTCTAAAGAAGGCCGTCTTGTACAGAGCAAGACCGGGATGACTTACCAAAAAAGATATTTGGATGAGAGTAAAGGTGTCTCGCTCAGCAGTTGGTGGGACGATATCGACATGCTTCGCGGCATCAATAAAGGCGGAGAACGTCTCGGATACCCGACGCAGAAGCCTTTGAAACTTCTCGAACGAATTATTGAGGTTAGCACGAATGAAAACGACATCGTGCTCGACGCCTTCTGCGGTTGCGGCACCGCCTTGATTGCGGCGCAGAAACTGAAACGGCAGTGGATCGGCATCGATATCTCGCCGACTGCCTGCCGCGTGATGGCCAAGCGGATGCGGGACACCACGGGCTTGCAGGAAAACGAAAGCCTCTGGAAGAGCGGGCGCGGTTTTGTGGTGCGCGATCTGCCGTGGACGGAAGCGAAGCTGCGGAAGATTCCGCCTTTCGAGTTCGAGAACTGGGCGGTCATCGCCCTGGGTGGCATTCCGAACAAGGTGCAAGTGGGCGACCACGGCATCGATGGCCGCATCTATCCCGTCAGCGCCGCGCCTGAGCGCAAAGGCCGCGAGACCGGCCACCTCGATTTCATGGACGAATGGTATCCGGTGCAGGTCAAGCAGCAGGACAAGACCGGCCGTCCCGACATTCAGCAATTTTCCGGCGTCATGATGTCCTTCGATCGCAAGAAAGGCTTCTTCGTCTCCTTCGACTACACCGACGAGGCCCTAGCCGAAATTCAGCTCTTCTTCAAGAAGACCGGGAAAGTAACCATCCCCCTGACCGTGAAGGAAATCCTGGAGGAGCAGATCGCAAGGAAACTCGCGTGAGATAATGAGCGTTATTGAAACTATTATTGCCACCATATGCACGACAGGGATGACCACGGCAGCAATTGTCTGGCTTTTTAAATCCCTCCTTAGTCAGTGGCTCAATAAGGATAT
>CAIYDQ010000249.1 GCA_903925075.1 uncultured Geobacter sp. | reverse complement strand
TACCTGATTAGTGCTAATCTTCCGCCAGCTTCCAAAGCTGTCATTCCCGAAGCGATTCTGATCGGGAATCCAGCTCTAACCCGCTGGGATCATGGATCCCCGATAAAGGCACTCGGGGATGACAATCTCGTAGCGGAAGATTAGCGCTAATCAGGTTTTTTTATTCAACTTGCTTCCGTAAGCGATAATTCCTTTGATCCCTGCCTGCCATTGTCCGTATCGCCTCATAATCCCCATTTCAACCGACTGATCAAGCTCGTGGATTGATCGAATGCGAGCGGCGGCGAGCGGTGGCGAGTTACCCCGTGATGGTCCTCCGCGCGCGTGCTTCCGAGCCTATGCCTTGCTGGATACCGACCTTCTTCCCGTCGTCCTGCCCCTGGTTGTAGGCATCCGAGTTGATGTAGCTCTTCCTGCTCCTGACGGTTCGCGTGGGCCCGATGTCGCCCATTGCCTGCTTAATCAACCCGGCCTTTACCGGCACCAATGCCCCTGGAGTAATCGGGGTCTGCTGCTTTTGTTCCCTCAAACGCTGATTGATCGTCGTTATGGCTCCCAGATAGTAGGATTGGCGCATGAGCTCCCGGTGTCGGTTGGGAACCGTCTCGCCGACTTGGCGCTTCATGTAGTTGGCGCAGAGCTTCCGTGTCGTCCGGTCGAGGTAGGCGAAGGTGTATGCTGCGATCTGCACGTCGGCTCCAACGCCGATAAAGACCATTTTGCCGCTGGACGGATAGTGGACCGCTTGACAGTCGAAAGCGGTGCTGACGCCGGCGCTCAGGATGCGAAGCCATTTGGGCAGGGTCTTGGACACGTTGGCTTCAACCTTGTCGGCCTTGTCCGGTCTGTGAGCCGCTTCGATGTCCGCCATTGCCAGGTTGTGCTCGGAAAGCAGCCGCTGCGCGTGGGATGCCGCCAAGGCGGCTTCATGTTCGTTGCTGGAGTTGGCGAGCGCCAACAGCTTCTTGATTTTCTCGATGATCGGGTTGGGTTCCATGGCCTCGCTCCTTTGTCGGCCTGGATAATAGCCATTTCTCGTGACCCTCGCAAGCGCCGATTGCGCCGTTGCAGGCTCATTTCGCACAAACAGACGCGCTGCCGTAAACTCCGCCACCAACTCCTCAACGCTCGATGCGGGGCGTGTAAAGCACTTTGTGTAAATGGCTTCGGTTAAGATTTTGGCAGTCTGTCTTCAAAGAGGATGGCGAACCGGCCCATCGCAGCTTTCCAGTTCTGAATTGGCCTGGTCCATTTCTTCGCAATGTTTTTCAGTGCCAAGTAAAGCAACTTCAGCATCGCCTCGTCATTAGGAAAAGAGCCCCTGCTTTTGGTCACCTTCCTCAGCGACATGTTCAGTGACTCAATGGTGTTTGTCGTATAAATAACCTTCCTGATATCGGGTGGATATGCGAAAAATGGGATAATCTGATCCCAGTTCCGCCGCCATGTACGGCTGATTGTCGGGTGGGCTTTATCCCATTTTGCCGCAAACTTGTTTAACTCCATCTCGGCCTGCTCCGCCGTTGCAGACTGATAGATTAGCCTCAAATCTCCCGCCACTTCCTTACGTTGCCGGCTGGTCACGTAATTGAGCGAATGGCGTACCATGTGGACGATGCAGAGCTGGACCTGGGTCTTCGGGAAAACTGTTTCTATCGCCTCGGGAAATCCTTTCAGCCCGTCAACACAGGCGATAAAGATGTCCTCTACGCCACGATTCCGAAGCTCGGTTACGACGTGTAGCCAGAACTTAGCGCCCTCATTTTCGGACACCCACATGCCCAGGACTTCCTTCTCGCCGTCCAATTTGATACCGATGGCAAGGTAGACCGCTTTGCTGATTACGTGGCCATTGTCGCGGGCCTTGACCCTTATGGCATCCATATAAACGATTGGATAGATGGCGTCCAGTTGACGATTCTGCCAGACCTTGACTTCTTCCGACACCGCCTCTGTCACTGTCGATACAAGGGTGGGAGAGATGTCAACTCCGTAGATTTCCTCAAGATGGCTCTGTATTTCACGAGTCGTCATTCCACGTGAGTACAGAGAAATGATCTTGTCATCAAACTCTGCGAACCGAGTCTGACCCTTGGCAATGATCACAGGCTCAAAGGTGCCTTCTCGATCACGTGGGATCTCGATGGGCATTGTGCCGAAGTCGCCTTTTAAGGTTTTCTTCGAAGACCCATTCCGTGCATTACCAGTTTTATTCGAGATAGCCCCATGCTTCTCGTGCCCCAGGTGGTGACTCATCTCCGCCTGTAGAGCCCGCTGAAGAACTGCCTTGGTCAACTGCTTCAGCAGTCCGTTTTCCCCGAGAATCTCTTCCGGGGTCTGATACTTTTTCAGTAGGTCATCGATTACGGCGAGGTCAATGGTCATGGCAGCTCCTTGGGGGAAGATGATTACCCCGGAATGGCCATTTACACAAACCTTTTTACACCCTCCAGAGTTTCTCCGGTGAAGCCGCTCGGCCATTGTTCGCACACGGCAGGCAACTAATTGGCGCCGCAAATCCGGGATCGACATCTTTGGCGCAGCGGCTCATTTTGGGCGTTGACTCGTAAAGACGAAACCTACCATTGACAAGGTTTCAACATCACATATAATGGTGCGCACCACGATTATAATGCATTGCATACGGGAGGAAGCATGAGCGACGTACAGGAAGCCATCAAGCAAGCTATCCAGACGGAAAAGAACGCGATGAACTTCTACCAACTCGGCGCAAAACAGATGAAAGATCCGGAAGCCAAGCGGCTGTTCGAGCAACTTGCCAAAGAAGAGCGAGAGCACGCGGCGCATTTTTACAACGCCTACCGTGGCGCCGACATTGGCAGCTTCGACGACTTCATGGGCGCCCCGCCGCAAAATGAATCAGTGTGGCTCAGTTCCATCAACAAGGTGATCGGCCCCGACTTCACCGAGCAAAAAGCGCTGGAAGTCGCCATGGAGAAAGAGACCAACCTGGAGAAGGCGCTGCGGGAGACCGCCGCCAAGATCTCCGACCCCAGCGTGAAAGACGTTTTCGAGCTGAATGCCAAGGAAACCCACAACCACTATCTGACCATCGAGTCCGAGTACGCACGCATCATGGCCATGGTGGACGAGTCCGATATGGACACCTTCGTCAGGGAGTAATTTTTTTTCCCGCGCTGTTTTTTTTGCTTGCCAATCGACCGGCCCAATGCTATAACCAGGTTCACTTCACGCCGGAGTGGCGGAATTGGTAGACGCGCTAGATTCAGGTTCTAGTATTCGAAAGGATGTGCTGGTTCGATTCCAGTCTTCGGCACCAAACAAAAAGACAAAGCGCCCCGACCCCAGGTCAGGGCGCTTTTCTTTTGCCCGCTCCCCCTCCCCTGCTTTCACTCCCCGGTTATCCCGGAACTTTGCCACAAGGTGAGACAAGAAGGCCGGCAACCGCCCCTGGCACCTTGCCGACCTCTGTCCTCCGCCTCGTCGGCACGTCCGGCACGTCTTCGTTTAGCTTTGCCGGGGAACCATCTGCGGGGGAGCTCCAGCCGCCTCGCCGTGGGGAACCGGCTCGGCGGGTGCGGTCTCGACCCGGTTGCGACCCGCGGCCTTCGCCCGGTACAGGGCCTCGTCGGCCCGCGAAATGGTCTTCTCCACCGCCTCTGCGTCGAGCATCTGGGCCACCCCGGAGCTGATAGTGCAGGTGACGGGGAGCGCCTGGCTCTCATAGACGATCGGCTGCTCCATCACCTTGACGCGCAGGCGTTCGGCCAACTCCTCCGCCTGCCGCAGGCCGGTCTCCGGCGCGACCACCAGGAACTCCTCGCCGCCGTAGCGCGAAAGGATATCGTAATCGCGCAGCGCGCAGCTCAGGGTGCGCGAGACCTCCTTCAGGACCACGTCGCCCGCATGGTGGCCGTAAGTGTCGTTGAAGCGCTTGAAGTGGTCGATGTCGATGAGGATGACGCTGAGCGGTTTGAGGCGCCGTCTGGACCGCGAGACCTCCACCTGGAGCCTGTTGAAGAGCTCGCGACGGTTGAGCAGGCCGGTAAGGAAGTCGAGGCTCGCCATTTCCACCAGCTTCTGCTCGGCGACTTTGAGCTCCTTGATGAAGGCCCTGGAGATGAACCTGATGATGGCGAAAATCAGGAAGATGATGCCGAAAGCCGAGCAGACCAGGAAGGTCCTGTTCTCGCTCAGCTGCCGCATCATGTCGGTCGCGGTGATGGTGACGCTTATCCCGCCCCGCACGTCCCCCTCGCGGTACCCCTGGTCCGCATGGCATTTAAGGCAGGCCTTCGTGGTGATCAAAGGGGCCATGTAGCGGTAGAGGACCTGGTTTCCCTGCTGTTCGTAGATGGAATATTCGGCGGTCCCCTGCTCGAACCTCTCCAGGGCGGCGCGCTCGAAGGCATCCGGCTTGTTGGCGGGATTGAGCGGTTTGAGGCTCGTGATCCTGAACTGGAACAGCCCCTTGCTGGCGGCCAACTCCGAGATCTCCCTGGTGATCAGCGCGGGATTTTTCAGGGTATAGCGGTTCCCCTCCCGATCCTCGATCACCGCCTTGACCCCCGGGATCCGCGACAGGAAAGGATTGACCTCCATGCCGGGGGTGAGCGCCACGTAAACGCCGCCGTGGCCTGCCGCCCAATCACGGGTCAGCACCACCTCCTGATAGAAGGCATGTCCCTGACGGCGCAACTGTTCCTTGATAAGAGAGCTCGCCTTGTAGTTGAAGCCCCAGAAGACGGAAAGCACGATCAGGCCGACAACCAGAAATATCCCGGTCAGGTACTTTCGGACCGAGCCGGAGCTCCCGGTAGTTCCCTTTGTTCCTGCCACCTTTACTCCCATCGGGCCGGCACATCTCGTGCGGCCTCGTTCAGTCCCATGAGGGCTCCGCCGACGCTTCCCGCGTCCGCCTCGCCCCCATGCGTTTTCGCTCAATGCAGAGTTCTCTCACGGTGACGCACCGCAGTCAAGGTCAAGTTTACCGATTCCGTGACCATGCCCGCACGGGAAAGGAGCTCCGTTACTCTTTAAGCCCTCCGCCCCGGCAATCAAAAGCCATTGACGCCGCCTGACCGCGTGCAGTAGTATGCATCCACTTCATTAAAACGGACATTCGATACGGCCTTCGGGAGCAGTGTTATGGCATCTGGCTTCAAACGGTTTTGGTCGATCAAGACAAAAACGACCCTTCTCACATCGGTCATTTTTCTTGTCAGCATCTGGTCGTTGGCGTTTTACGCCAATCGGGCGCTGTACAGAGACATGACGGGCCATATGGGCGCCGAGCAATTCACCACCGCCGAGATCGTCGCTTCGCAAATCAACCAGGAGCTGATCGATCGGATCGATGCGCTGCAAGCCATTGCCGCACGAATCGACCCGGCACGGATGGGCGACCCGGCCTCGCTGCAGACGATTCTGGAAGGCCAGCCGCTGCTTGGCAGTTTATTCAACGGAGGCGTTACCGTAGTAAAGCAGGATGGCACCGCGATTGCCGACTATCCGCGTTCCAACGGACGCATCGGAGTCAATTACCTGCGCGTCGATTATGTGGCCGCCAACCTCAAGGAAGGGACGGCGAGAATCGGCAAGCCGATTATGGGGCCAACCTTGAAAGCCCCTGTTTTCGGCATGGGTGTTCCGATCAAAGATGCCAAGGGCAATACCATTGGCGCTCTGAGCGGGGTAACCAACCTGAGCAAGCCTAATTTTTTGGACAAAATCACCCAAAACCGCTACGGCAGGACGGGCGGCTACCTGCTCGTCGCTCCGCAATACCGCTTGGTCGTCACGGCCACCGACAAGAGTCGCATCATGCAGCCTCTTCCGGCCGCGGGGATCAACTCGTACATCGACCGCAACATCGCAGGCTATGAAGGCTGGACCGTTTTAATCGATCCGCTTGGCTTGGAACAACTGGCGTCCATGAAAAAAATCCCCAAGGCGGGTTGGTTTCTGGCCGTGGTGCTCCCCGCCAACGAGGCCTTCGCCCCTATCCACCGATTGCAGCAGCGCATCATGTTGGCTGCGGTCGCGCTGACCCTCCTGGCCGGCGGACTAATCTGGCTGATGATGAAGCGGCAGCTTTCGCCGATGTTTGCCGCGATAGAGAGTCTGGCGCGCAACTCTTCGTCGGAACTGCTGCTGTCTCCCATGCCGGTCGTCGATCAAGACGAAATCGGCCAGCTCATCGGCAGCTTCAACGTTTTGCTGGAAAGAATTCAACGCCTGACCAACTTGTACGGCGCATTGAACGAGTGCAGTCAGGCCATAATGCGCTGCAAGAGCAAGGAAGAGTTGTACCTGCAAATCTGCACCGACACGGTGCGGGTGGGCGGAATGGGCATGGCGTGGATCGGCCTTGCCGATCCCGAGACGCATTCGGTCCGGGTTGCCGCGAGTTTTGGAGCGGGCGCCGATTTGCTGCGCGAACCCCTGGTTGCATCGGACTTCGGACACGGCCCTGCCGACGCGGCCATTCGAGAAGAACGCCCGATATGGCGCCAGGATTTTCAAGACGATCCGGCCGCGGCGGCAGGGGGACCGTCCGAGCGCTTCGGCTGGGCGTCGTCGGCGTCGCTGCCCATATTCACGAACGGTCGCGCCATCGGAGCGCTCACCCTTTACTCGATGGAAACAAACGCATTCGATCTGGCCGAGCGCAACCTGCTCGTTGAATTGTCGACGGATATCAGCTATGCACTCGACAACTTCGTCCGCGAAGACGAGCGCAAAAGGGCCGAGGAAAACCTGCGCCAGAAAGAGGCCGATTTGCGGCGAGCGCAGCAAATCGCCAAGGTCGGCAGTTGGACCATGGACTTGTCGTCCGGAAAGATCTTGTGGTCGGACGAACTGTACAAGATTTACGGCGTCTCCGGCGAAGCGTTCACGCCAAACCGACACTCTTTCCTGGAACTCGTCCACCCTTGCGACCGCTTCGAGGTGCAGGCCGGCATCGATTCCTGCATAGCCGAGGGAAAACCCCGCGAAACGGAATACCGCGTGATTCGACCCGACGGCACCGTCCGCAACATCAAGGGACAAGCCGAAATGGTGCTGGATGCCGAGGGCCATCCGGAGCAATTGGCCGGAACTGCGATGGACATAACGGCGAGCAAACAGGCTGAAGAAATATTGCGTTTGGCTCGATTCTCGATAGAGCACTCTTCGGACGGGATTTTTTGGATAACGCCGGATGCCCGCATCGTCGACGCCAATGAGGCCGCCTGCCGCTCGCTTGGCTACTCCCGGGACGAGATGCTGCGATTGACCATTCCCGACATCGATCCCTGTTGCGATTACGACGCCTTTCGACGGAGCTTTGCCAACCTTCGGCAACACGGCACGAGGACATTCGAAGCGGTGCACGCCACGAAAGACGGCGCGCGGTTCCCGGTTGAAATAGTTTCCAGCTACCTGAGTTTCGGCGACGAGGAGCGCAACTGCGCCTTTGTTCGCAACATCGCCGAGCGCAAACAGGCTGAAGAAGAGAAACGGACGCTTGAACAGCAGTTCCAACAGACCCAGAGGCTCGAAAGCCTCGGAGTCCTTTCCGGAGGGATCGCCCACGACTTCAACAACATCCTGGCGATCATCATGGGATATTGCTCCCTCACGAAAATGGAGTACGAAACGGCGCAGGGCAACATTGAAGAGATCGAAAAAGCGGCCGAACGCGGTGCGGAATTGTGCCGGCAGATGCTGGCCTACGCAGGCAAGGCCCAACTCACCAAGACTCGGGTCGACATCGGGTCGGTGGTCGACGAGATGGCGACCATGCTGAAGTCGACGCTTCCGCGCAATTCGGTCATCAAAACGGACCTGCCAACGGGTATTCCCGCGATAAACGCCGACGCCAGCCAAATTAGGCAGGTCGTCATGAATATGATCATCAACGCCTCGGAGGCAATCGGCGAGGAACAGGGAGAAATCGGGGTTTCGCTGGCGAGAACGGCGGTGACGGCCGATCAGGCGGCCAAGGATTATCACGGCGAAGCGATTCCTCCCGGCGAATACGTCTGCCTGGAAGTCGCCGACAACGGCTGCGGAATGAACGAGGAAACCAAGTGGCGCATCTTCGAGCCGTTCTACACAACCAAATTCTCGGGACGCGGACTTGGCATGTCGGCGGTGCTGGGCATCATACAGTCGCATGGCGGAGCGCTGCAGCTTTTCAGCCGGCCTGGCCAGGGCACGACCTTCAAGGTCTATTTGCCTGTCCGCGACAGCGGCTCTCTTGGAGATGAAGGCCGAATGCATGCTCCTTCGCCCCCGTGGCAGGGAAGCGGCACCATACTGCTGGTGGAGGACGAGGACCAGATTCGGTTCATAGCCAGCAGCCTGCTGGCAAATTTCGGGTTCGAGGTATTGGAGGCCGCGAACGGCAAGGAAGCCTTGGAGGCGTACCGGAAGAACGCCGCAGACATCATCCCTGTGTTGACGGACATGGGCATGCCGGTTATGGATGGCTACGCTTTATTCCCTGCCTTGAAGCAGCTCGACCACAATCTCCCCATTATCGTTTCGAGCGGCTTTGGTTTTGCCGAGGTTGCCTCGCGAATCGGGCGCGACGATATAGCCGGGATCATCGACAAGCCGTACAACCCCGACCAGCTGCGGGAAGTCGTGAAAAGGGTCGTGGCAGGCATGCCAGACCGCGGGGGCCGGGCCTAAGGCTCGCACGCGCACATCTGATCGTCGATATAGCAATACTGCCAGCGTTCGCCCGGTTCAAACGACCTGATCACCGGGTGGTCAGTGGCGCGAAAGTGCGCGCTGGCGTGTTTGTTTTTTGAATCGTCGCAGCACCCCACGTGCCCGCATGTTTCGCACAAGCGGAGGTGCACCCAGGAGTCTCCCGTCTTCAGACATTCTTCGCAGCCTTTGGTTCTCGGCCGAGCTGCTTTTCCTTTAGCCGCTTCAAGATGTGCACATTGTCCGGCCATTTCCCGTCTCCTTTTTCCCACTCACCGCTTCGGCGAGGGCATTTTCCACCTACAGCCCGCGCACCTTTAGCGTCCTTTGCTTCACTCGTTCAACACCCGATGAACGAATGAGACCGCGTTCGACCCCTCACCGACCGCCGCGGCCACACGCCTGAGGTTCCCTGCCCTCGCGTCTCCGGCCGCAAACACGCAAGGTATGCTCGTTTCCAGGAAATAGGGACGCTGCGTGCCTGCAGCTGCGAGCCATCGTCCATTTCAATGGAATACGGTCTCCGCTCGCAATGAAGCCGCGTCGCGGTTTTCGCGATCAGCACCCGGGCGCCGAACTTCGAGGCCTGCGTGTAAGCGCGCAACGCGAGATCCTGCCCGGTGATGCCATTGGGAAAGCCGAGATAGTTCTCGATTCTCGAGCTGGTGCCCGCCTGCCCGCCAGGCGCGTTAGTTTCCAGCATCAGGACTTCAAGCCCTTCCGATGCCCCGTACACGGCGGCTGCCAGCCCCGCAGGCCCGGCGCCGACGATAACCAGATCGCAGATTCGGGTCCGGTCGATGGCATCGTTGAAGCCGAGAAAGTCCGCGAGTTGCCGGTTGCTCGGATTGCGCAGCATGCGTCGGCCGTGGCAGATCACGATCGGCACTTCATCGACCGTGACCAGGAACCGGTCCAGCAGCTCCTGGACGCCCGGGTCGCGTTCCACGTCGACTGAGGTGTAGGGCTGGCCATTGCGGGAGAGGAACTCCCGGATGCGCAGCGTTGCCGCGGAATGGCTCGAACCGACGAGCACCAAATCCCCAACGTCCCGGGCAATCAGTTCCACCCGGCGCAGAATAAAGGCCCTCATCAGGATTTCGCCCAGCTCGCTGTCGGCCTGCACAAGGTCCACCAGCTGATCGCGTTCCAACTGGATGAGTTCACCGGGCTCGCTCACGCAGAGCCGCGCCAGTGAGCGGCGCCCCGAAAGCAGGTTTAATTCGCCGGTGAACTGCCCCTCCCGGCAGATGGCCACGACTTCCTGTGCGTCGCCGGATAACCGGACAACGTCAATCTGACCTTTTTTAACCACAAAGAACCTGACGCTTTCCTCGCCTGCCTCGACAAGCACCTCGCCGGCTTCGACCCGGCGCGTCCTGCCATGCGCGGCGATGCGGGCCATCTGCTCGGGGGTCAGCCCGGGAAACATCCGGTCTGGCTGCGCGCCTGGAAGCGGCGCCGATACCGCTTTGGTGTCGTTCATGACGATCGGCCTCCCGTTCTTACCACGCGGTTGAAGCATTAACCTGGCTTGATGTTAACATTTTTGCCTCAAATTGTGCAGCAGCAATTAGAGCCGGTTAACCGTCAAAAGCAGGCGTTGATCTGGCACCGATGGGCGCCGCTAAAAGGCCGGTCGGTGCTTGAAAAATAAAGCGGCGCCGGGCTAAAAGAAGCCGGCGCCGCTCCCTGTTCAGGCCCGGTTGAGGGGGTTCAGGGGGGTGAGTTACTGCCCTTCGAAACAACGGACTCAACGAACTGACCAGCGTTCCCCTCCCGTACATGCCCGCCTTGGAAGTCCGAGAGTCCGATTGTTCTCCGGTAGGACCAGAAAAAAGGCCGGATTGGCCGGGGGGTAACACTCCCAACCAATCCGGCCTAGCAATCGATGCCATCGATCGCTGCCAGCAGTCTATCTTGCAAAGATCCTTCGGTCGCCGTCAGGGGCTTCCCTCTTTATCGCCCGGTTTTTTCCCCCGGCTCCTTGTCGCCAAGTTCCTTGCCCGCCGCCTTGGATATCTCCTCCTGATTTACTTTCTCGTGCTCGTTTACCTTCTTCACAAATCCCGAGGTCATCTCCTGGCCCCCCCGAAAGGTGTTCACCACGCGGTCGCCCAGGCCGTTTCGATAGGCGAACACCATGAACCCCGAAAGGATCAGCAGGCCGATCAATTTCACCGCGCTGGCGGCGGGGATCGAGCCTGCCACCTTGACCAGCGCCATCAGGGCAATCACAATGCCGGCGAGGATAGCAACCGTCTGGTACCACGGGAAGCCTGACAGCCGGTCGAAAATGCCTTGCTCTTGCACTTGCGCGGCAGGCGCCTTTTCGTCTGGTTCCGACTTTTGGGTCGCCTCTACTGCCGCCGCCTGCCGGTGGGTCTCAACCCGCTTCGGGGGAGGTTGCAGTTCCAGAGCCGTCGGCAGCACCGCGTCCTTTATAACCTGGCCGTCGTCGCCGATTACCTGAAGGGTGACGCGGCACTCTTGAGGCACGCCTGCCAGCTTGTCAGTGATACAGACGGTCCCGTTGCCGTCCAGGTACCTGAAGACCTCCGCTGCGGCGGGCGACAAGCCGCCAAGGAAGCAGCATCCGAACAAGAACAGACCTACCGCTCGTATACTCATGACCCTCTCCTTATTGCGCGATGCCGCTTTCAGAACCGGCTCAGCTAAGGCACAATACAAGCAACAAAAAAATTAGTCAAGTGGCTGGGGGGGAGGGCTGGCAGCAAAACAGTTCAGGCCAGATCCGGGTCTTGCTGCAATAAGGTCGGCGAACGCAGTGTCCTCCTGCCCGTCCGGAAAGGCCGTCAGAACGCCCGAAGTTTTCCGGTGCGTCGGAAACTTTGCGGATGGGTCTCGGGGGGACATTCTGGTCTCGGGGGGACATTCTTGATTAGTTGACTTAAGTGGCCTAACTGCCCGAAACTGCGTCGTACCATCTGGCAGTCAGCACATCTAAAATCAACTAATCAAGAATGTCCCCTCGGGGTCTCGCGTGTGGGCAAGCGTTTCCTGCCCAACCGCATCCACGCTTTGTATCGCTCTTGACTGCTAATCAAGGCAGTTGACGTGGTCTGCAAGAGCAAACCCGGCTATCTTGCCGCGCGTCCCTTGGACTGGAACCTCGAAAGGGTACTCTTTTTCCTCTGTGTGCCTCTGAGCGCCTCTTGGATTCAAGCCGTTTTCCTTTAAAACCTTGCAGTTAGAAGATTAGAAGAGGACCGATTCCAAATTAATTTAGGCCGATCGGGATTTTGCCTGAACCCGCCCTTATAGAAGCCTCATATGAGGCGTAATAAATTGCCTTTGGCCGGATTTAGAAAGAATTTTTCCGATTTATAAAAAATTTACGGAATTCTCGAAAAAAAAATTGGGATTTTGTCTTGAATAATTTCGAGCAGCGGCGAAAAACTCCCCTTCTGTTCTGCCGGCCCTAAAAGCCGATGCCCCCACAACGATCGGACGCGCATTCATCGGAAAATTCCTGAGAAAAGAGAAAAACTACCTCATTTGTCACCAAAACCAAAATGCTCCCATCAACTATCCGCTTCCGCAGTCCGCCAAATATCAGGTCATGATTAAGAGTATCGAAGCATCTCGATAATCCATATCAGCTGGTTATCACGTTAACTTGCCAACCATGTTTAAGATGGTACTAATATGGGCACCGTTTTATCACTGCCACATTGCAGAATACGTGAGGTCAGGGGTCATGCCCCTTGATGTCGCTACCATTCCAGCAATAGGCAACGGCGAATTCGCCACTCTTTATTTCATGCTTCCTGCCAGCGTCGCGACACCCAAGCATAGGCGCATTCGTGTTGAGGGCCAAGGTGGTGGACAGCACCGGTACCGTTGTCTCCGGTGCATCGGTGGAACTTTTCCACTAGCAGGAAGATCCCGAGCTGTGCAGAAAGGGAACCCGCCCAAGAGGGCGGGTTCCCTTATATCGACAGTACTTGCTGCGCTGCCGGTGACACTGCCTTCTCTTTTGTAACAGGAGGTGAAGGATGAGGATGAGAGTGCAAATGGCCCTGGTACTTCGAGCCGTACCCGCCTGGACTCTTCTGGTGCTCATCATGGGCACATGCTCCCATGCTGCCAGCTACTTGCCGCGGACGGGACAGACCGAATGCTGGGACGAATTCGGCAGCCGAGTTTTCTGCACCGGAACAGGTCAGGATGGCGAGCACCAGGCAGGTTCGGGCTTGCCGTCACAGCGCTTCACTGATGACGGCAACGGTACCCTCACCGACAATATGACCGGGCTAGCGTGGACCAAGGATGCCAATCCGGCAGGCAAGCTTCTGAACTGGCGCTCGGCCTTCGACTTCATAGCGGACTTGAACCGAAGAAACTACTTGGGCCACGACGATTGGCGCTTGCCCAATATAAACGAGTTGCAAAGCATGGTTGACAGGCAGCTCATCAACTCGGCGGAATGGCTAAACTCGCAAGGGTTTACCAACGTGCAAACCAGTTTTTACTGGTCCTCGACCACGTACACGTACACTCAATATCAACTGGCGGTAAACATGTACAGCGGGGTACAGGATTACCGGGATAAGATCACAAACATCTGGTACGTCTGGCCGGTTCGCGGCGCCTCGAACCTTCCGAGGACCGGCCAGAGCAGTTGTTGGGATTACGATGCCAGCGCAGTCATGCACGTGGTTTCCTGCACCGGCACCGGGCAAGACGGCGAGGTACAGGCCGGAGTAGCGTGGCCCAATCCGCGTTTCAGCTACCCGGATGGCGGCAGCGGCAGTACGGTTTTAGATAATCTCACCGCTCTTGAATGGGTTAAGTCCGCCACCCCTCCAGCATTTGCTGCCTGCATGATGAGCGAAACCTGGCAGGGGGCTCTCGACTATGTGATGTGCCTGAACAGATTCAACTACCTGGGGCACAACGACTGGCGCATGCCGAACGTGAGCGAGCTGGCAAGCCTGCTGAACAGGCAATACAAGTCTTCAGATTGGCTGAATGTATCCGGATTCACCGATGTCAATACAGGCACTACCTACTACTGGTCCTCCAGCACCATGGTCGGCGCACCCGGTAACGCCTGGGAAGTCCGGTTCTCGAGAGGGGACATAATATACGAGACGAAATCGACACTGTCCCATTTGGTGCTCCCGGTGCGTGCAGGGAGGCTGAATGTTTCTGCCCCCCGTGCCCCCATCATTATTTCTGCCGTTCCAGGAAACGGAGAAGCCACATTGTTCTTCAGCGCCCCGGTGTCAAATGGCGGCAGTGCAATTTCCGGCTACACCGTTACCGCATCCCCGGGAAACCTTGCCGGGACCGGCACAGCCAGCCCTATCACACTCAGGGGGCTTGCCAACGGCAGTGCCTACACCTTTACAATCACCGCGACCAACGCTACCGGCACCAGCCCATCCTCGAAGCCTTCCCAAAGCGTGACGCCCGGGCTTTCCGTCGCGGGCGTTTGCGGACCCTTCCATGGGGATGATATATACCACGGCTCCCGCCGGCGAGCTTTGCTATGCCGGCACCGCCTCAGGCATCACGACAGGAGCACAATGGTCCTGGACCTGCGGCGGTCTCAACGGCGGCGACAATGCGAGTTGTTCGGCCAGAGTCGCAAGCGGGGTCATCCGCGTTCCCCGCACAGGACAAACATCGTGTTTCTGGAGCACATCCACCCCGGTAAACTGCATCGGCACCGGGCAAGACGGCGAAAATGCCACAGGCTCTTTCTGGCCCGACGTGCGTTTCACCGACAATGGCGACCAGACCATGACCGACAATCTGACCGGGCTCACCTGGAGCCAGAATGCCAATCCTCCGTCAGCCCTGATTACCTGGTATAACGCGCTGGACTACGTGAAGAATCTCAACAGCAACAACTACCTGGGCCATAACGACTGGCGCATGCCCAATGCCAATGAAGTGGCAAGCCTCATGAACAGAGAGCGGGCAAATACCGCATCCTGGCTCAGCTCGCAGGGCTTCACCTACGTGACCGGCAATTACTACTACTTGACCTCTACCACCCAGGCATCGGCATACCCGACCGTCAACGCGTGGATGGCTGATTTATGGCATAGCCAGATGATAAATTACGTCAAGGCCGGCGGCATCATCTGGCCCGTGCGGGGGACCTCGAACCTCTCCAGAACAGGACAGACGGGGTGTTGGGACTTCTACGGCAACGCCATCCAGTGTGCCGGCACGGGACAGGACGGAGAGCTGCAGGCTGGCGTGGCATGGCCCGAGCCGCGGTTCACCAATCCCAACGGGAGCGGGCCGATCAGTGAAACAACGATTCTGGACCGGGCCACGGGGCTTCAGTGGCCAAAGGAGGGTAGCACTCCCAGCTTCGGACCCTGTGTCGGATGGCAAACCGATGGCATCTTGTACGGAAAAAGCTGGAGCGGTGCCCTCAATTACGTGTCGTGTCTCAACTCCAACAATTACCTGGGATACAACGACTGGCGTCTGCCCAACCTCAATGAACTTACCAGTCTTTACAACAGACAGGCTGCCTCGTCGGCTGTTTGGCTTGATGCGCAAGGTTTCAGCAATATCCAGAGCCTTTATTGGTCGTCCACTACCAGCACCGAGACTGCCCAAAACGCCTGGCATGCAGATATGACAGGTGGGGTGGGGAAAACCGATAAATCCGTGTTGCGGTTTGTGCTGCCGGTTCGGGGAGGAGAGACTATTTCCGCCCCTGGGGCACCGACGATTCTTTCAGTTACGGCAGGCGAGAGGGAGGTCAAGGTCGATTTCAGTCCGCCTTTAGGAGAAAGCCCTGTCAACTACTACACAGCCACCTCATCACCTGGCGGCATTGTTGCTACCGGCACAGCAAGCCCCATAACTGTGAAGGGGCTCACCAATGGCACCTCCTACAGCTTCGGTGTCACTGCCATTAACTCAGCAGGTACAGGTCCGGCCTCAGCTGACTCCGACCTGGTAACCCCCCAAGCATCTCTTCAACCGCCCACCATCTCCGGCACTCCTGTCACCAACGTCACTGCCGGCAATACCTACAACTTCACTCCCATTGCCGCCAGCGCCACCAGTTTCAACATCAGCAATAAGCCTTACTGGGCGAGCTTCGACACCGGCACCGGCGCTTTGACAGGCACGCCAACAATCATTCATGCCGGCAGCTACCCGAACATCGTGATAAGTGCCGTCAACAGCACAGGAACTGTTTCTCTTCCGGCATTTTCCATCACTGTGACATACCTCAATCACGCTCCCGCCATCTCGGGAATACCAGCTCTCAGCCTCACTGTCGGAACAGCATATAGCTTCACCCCCAGCGCCTCGGATGCCGACGGTGACGCTCTCACCTTCAGCATCGCCAACAAGCCTTCCTGGGCCACCTTCAGTGCCTCCACCGGAACGCTGAGCGGCATTGCGTCTTCATCCGGATACTTCGACCAGATCCAGATTGTGGTCTCCGATGATGCCGCATCAGCATCACTTCCTCCATTCTCCATCACGGTCTCCAATGCGGTCTCAAAGGCCGGTGACTGCGATGGCAGCGGGAGTGTCAGCATCGCGGAAGTTCAAAGCGCCATCAACATCTTCCTCGGTCTGAAAGCGGCTGCTCTTTGTGTGGATAGAGACAGCAACGGAAAGGTGAGCAACTCCGAGGTGCAGAACGTCATCAATTCCTTTTTGGGATTGTAGGTTGCGTATTCCGCGGCAAGCCGGCCACCGATTCCGATGGAAGTCGGCCACCGATTCCGCGGCAAGTCGGCTACCGATTCCGATCCAAGTCGGCCACCTCATGGTTCGTGCCGGTGTGGTGAGCCATCCGTCGGAATGGGAAATGAGCGGGTATAACGAGATTCAGAGTCCGCCCGAACGGTACGCAGTGAAAGATCAACACCGCTTACAGCACCTTTACGGGTTTTCTGATTCAGTAAAATTTGCGGAGCGATATGCAAGATGGGTGCAAGAGGCGATCGCAGACGGAAGAATGCAACGAGAAACATGTTGGACAGAAAGTATTGGATCGGTAGCAAGGAGTTAGTCGAAGAGACGAAGGTCAAACAGGGAATCAGCGCCAACGGCAGAAGAATCGACGAGAAGCGGGATGGATTATGTGTGCTGCGCGAAAGGAGTATGCGTTACAATGCTGATTCTGACCCTGAAAATGGGGCTCTAACCGTTAAAAATGCCTTCTTTTGGGACTATTACTGTGCAAATTCAGCCATATAGCTTGGTCCGACCCCAGAAACCCTTACCAGAAACCCTTGCAGCCATATAGCTTGGTCCGACCCCAGAAACCCTTGACCGTCTGGATCACCATGTCGCCGGGCGCGAAGCATTCAACCCTTCTCCCTGAGGGAGATGGTGGCCGCAGGCCGGATGAGGGGAACCGGCGCCAGTGGCATCCTGCATTTCCCCCTCACCCTAGCCTTCTCTCTGAGGGAGAGGGGACTCGAATTGCAGCAGTTCGCATCTTCCGCAGGAAAGACGCCACCAACGCTCCGCGAATCGCATCTGCCGGCTGCAAGATGACACCGACGCTCCGCGAATCGCATCTTCCGGCTGCGAGTTGCCACCGACGCTCCGCGAATCGCAACTTCCCGGCGCGAGTTACCACCGACGCTCCGCAGTTGGCAACTTCCCGACGCGAGTTGCCACCGACGCTCCGCAGATCGCAACTTCCCGACGCGAGTTGCCACCGACGCTCCGCAGATCGCAACGTCCCGGCGCGAGTTGCCAC
>CAIYDQ010000248.1 GCA_903925075.1 uncultured Geobacter sp. | reverse complement strand
GAGCCCCGGCCCCTTGGCCTCCTCGTTCACCTTGGAGACGTGGCAGAGCTCGAACTTCCAATCCACCTCCGTCTTCACCCGGTGCAGTTTTCCGTGGGCCTCCAGGGCCGCGATGTAGCTCCTCAAATCGTTGATGGGCGCCGTTTCGATCTGCTTGCTCATGTTCCCTCCTTTTTAGTGGTTGAACTCTCTGGGAGTTCAATGTTGTTGAACCCGATGCCGCGGTTCATTGGTGACAATCGGTTATGGCGACGATCCGTTGTGGTGACGATCCGTCAGGCTAGGCGCTTTCCCTGCAGCATGCTGGAGAGGATGTAATCCATGGCCGAGGTGCCGGGCTTGGCCGCCGGACTCTGCTGTTTCTGGCTCCAGACCGTTTCCGGGCGCGCCTGCAGGATGAAGATGTTCCCTCCGAAGGGGAGGTCCTTGTCCACCGCCCACTCGATGTCCATGGGGCGGCCGTAGTGCTTTTCGATCTCCTTCCCCATCCAGGCCAGCTCGCAGACCTCGTCGTCCATGAGCGACTGCACCTTCTGTCGTTCCAGCGGGACCTCGATGGGGCGCGAGACCTGGGTTGCCTGGTCCACCGTGTAGTAGATCTCCTTTTGCGAGATGGTGCGCTGCAGGATGTCCAGGGTGATCTTGTTGACCACGAAGTTGTCCGGGGTGACCTCGCCGGACACCACCGATTCGCCGAAGCCGTAATTGGCGTCGATGACGATCACCGAGCGGTCGCCGTTGCCCGGGTGCAGCGTGAACATCACCCCGGCGGTGAAGGAGTTGGCCATTTTCTGCACCCCCACGCTGATCGCCACCTGATCGTCGTGGTACCCCTGGCCGATCCGGTAGGCGATCGCCCTGGCCGTGTACAGGCTGGAGACGCAGCGGCGCATGTGATGCAGCACCTCGTCGGCCCCGCGGATCCAGAGGTAGGTGTCCTGCTGACCGGCGAAGCTGGCGCCGGGGAGGTCCTCGGCCGTGGCGCTGGAGCGGACCGCGACCGGCACGGCGGGGAGGCAGCTGCGCACCGAGAGCTTGCGGTAGCTCTCCGCCACCAGGTCCTCGATCTCGTGGGAGAAAGGGTGGGACTCGATCAGCTCGCGGATCTGGGAGCTCGCCAGTTCCAGTTTGTCCAGGTTGCCGGGGTCCGCTCCCGCCAAGAGGGCGCGCACCTCGCGGTCGATCCCCGCCTCGCTCATGAAGCGCCGGTACCCTTCGGTGGTGAGCGCGAAGCCGGGGGGGACCCGCACCCCGGCGTTGATCAGCTCGCCCAGCGAGGAGCATTTCCCCCCCACCAGCTCGACCGCATCCTTTCGGCACTCCTCGAACCAGCATACCAACGGCAGCCCGGACGCCGTCGCTGGCGCGTTTGCGTGCTGCCGACTCGACGTGTTTTTCATATCCAGCACCTCGTAACTTTTGGCGAATTCGCCGTTAGCGGTCGATGGTGATCACCCCGGAGGAGCCGTCCACCCGCAGCATCATCCCGGTTTTGATGACCTTGGTGCCGTGTCCGGTGCCGACCACGGCGGGGAGGCCGTATTCGCGGCAGACGATGGCCGCGTGGCTCATGACGCCGCCGACGTCGGTGACCACCGCCTTGATCTTGGAGAAGATCGGCGCCCAGGAGGGGGAAGTGGTGGGGGCGACCAGCACTTCCCCCTCCTCCAGTTGGCTGATGTCCTCTACCGAGCGGCAGACCCGCGCCCTTCCCGTGACGATACCGGGGCTGCCGGCGAAACCCTTGAGGGTGGTGATGCTGTCGGGATCGGTTACTTCCTGCACCTGCGACCAGTCGGCGATGGAGGAGTTGGTCACCCCCCAAAGCACGATGGTGAACGGCTCGTTGATCACCTCGGGGGCGGTCCCCACCGCGGGCGGGGGGCTCCAGGCCTGGAATTTCTCCATGACCCCCTTGCGCCAGGCGATCTCCGGCGGCCAGACCTTGGCGCCGCGCGGCTTGACGCCGGTGGCCCAGGCGGTGACCAGATCCCAGAGCCCCTGCTTGATCTCGTCGCGGCGCAGGTACCAGATGTCTTCGACCTCCTCGATCAGGCCGTGCTCGTGCATGATGGCCGCCACCTCGCGCATCTTCTTCCAAAACACGGTATGGAACCAGTGCTCCACGTAGAACATGTGGTTCTCCACGTAGGGAAACACGGTCTTGGCGGTGGCCAGCAGGTTGTCGAAGGTCTGCTTGTCGTCCTCCGAGGCGATCAGGCTGCGGTACTCCTGGGTGATCCGGTCCCGCTCGGCGCGCACCTTCTCCAGCGGTCGCTCGATGTCCGTTCCCTGCCGCAACTGCTCGATGTAGCTGGAGATCCCGAGAAAGGGGATGTTCAGGTCGTCGTTCCAGCTCTTGTCCACGTGGGACCAGCCGGTGCCGGTGGACACGTGGAACCAGGGATAGCGGGCGATTTCCAGCTCGGCCAGCCACTTCTGCCCGTTCGCCAGCGCCTTCAGCTCGGGCTCCGCCTCCCGCCAATGCTTGCAGCCGGTCAGCACTTCGTCCACGCCCAGTTCGATCGCCTTTTTGGCCAGCGTCTTCAGCTCCTGGTCGGAGCGGTACATGATCACGTCGATGCCGGCGATCATCTGGGTGACGCGCTGCAGCGGCGCGCTGGGGAAGAGTTTCTGCACGAAGTCCAGGAAGAAGACGTAGGCCGCGTATCCCAGGTTCAGAAACTCGAAGTGATACTGCCAGCACTGGATGCCCAGGTTGATCAGCTCGTCGTAGGTCCGCAGCAGGTGAAAGCCCTTGGATTCGCCCATGCCGCTCAGCACCACGTCGAGTTCCTCGAGATCGGGGAGGCGCGAGATGGGGAGGTCCTCGATCTGCTTGATGAGCGCCCTCATCTTGACTTCCCATTTGGCTTCCAGCTCGTTCCAGTTCTGGTAGTAGAATCCGGCGCGCTCCATGAAATTGGGAACCCGGCTGGCCACCTCCTCCGGATCGAGAACCGGCACCGGCGAGATGTAGACGTAGCCGTTGATGATGCGGTGGTCCACCCCGCGCACCGGCGGCACCTGGAAGATGCGGTTGTTGAACTGCGAAAGCCCCAGGTACCACGCCTCGTCCCAGATGGTGTCGAACGGGTAGATCGCCTCCGGGTAATGGAGTCCGTCGTAGAACCAGAACGCCTGCTCCTCGTACTGGTGGCGCTCGGGATCGTCGGTGACGAACTGATACTGGTAGGGGTACATCCGTTCCCACCCCTCGGTTCCCGGAATGGTCTTAACGTCGTGAGGCTTTGGAAATTTCATCTGGTTCCCCCTACTCTCATGGTTTGGAGGTCAGCCGCGCCGCCCGGCTGGCTCCGACAATTTCGGCTGCGCGCCGAGTGGACGAGCTGTTAAGAGCACGGCTCATGCCAACTCCTCGCCGGCCCCGCCGCAAAGGGGGGCGAAACGGCGGCAGGTGCGCGAGCCGCCGGGGCCAAGTAGCCGGCTTGCCGAGGTTTTGCATAATTAGCGGCGCCGGCGCCGTCAGCCGCCTGTCGGCTCTTCTTTCGCCCGCTGCAAAAACGGCGCTTTACCTTTTTGTCAGTTTCCGGGGTGGCCGGAGAGGGAAGTGACAAATTTGTAAAGCGCTGTTTTATGCCGGCGCCGGTGGTGACCCCGCCGCATGCAAACGACATCGCGCCCTCTCCCCTTGCCGCGGGATGGGTCGGGGGGTGCGTTTTAAGGTTGCAGCACCCTCCTTCAGATGTTAGGATAACGGCGTTTTACGAAGCGGCGGCTGCGATCGCAGGCAGGGTTCCCGGCCCACCCTCACAGCAAGGGATCGACATGAGCAGATTGCACAGCACCGTCAAGCGCGGCGCCGACAGCATCGACGAAATGCGCGCCCAGGTGCATTTCAGCCCGCAGACCGGCCAGCTCTGGCTGCACGAGCACCGCATGCTCATGGTGCATGCCGAGGCGCAGGCTGCCATGCACGAGGAACTGATCGAGACGCTCGGTCTGGAGCGGGCGCGGGGCATCATCACCCGCATGGGCTACGTCTCGGGGGTGCGCGACGCCGAACTGGTCCGCACCCGCTCCCTGGACGCGAGCGACATGGACATCTTCATGACCGGCCCCCAGCTCCACACCCTGGAAGGGATCGTCAAGGTCACCCCCATCAAGGTGCAATTCGACCGGCAAAAAGGGAGCTTCTACGGCGAGTTTCTCTGGGAAAACTCCTGGGAGGCCCAGTGGTACCGGCGACACTACGGCGCCTCCCCCCAGCCGGTCTGCTGGAGCCAGATCGGTTACGCCTGCGGCTTTACCTCGGCCTTCATGGGACGGCACATCCTTTACAAGGAGATCGAGTGCTCCAGCATGGGGGACAACAACTGCCGCATCGTCGGCCGCCCGCTGGACGAGTGGGAGGACGCGGCCGATCATGCGCGCTACTTCAGCCGCGAATCGATCGCCGATCAGCTCATCGATCTGCAGACGCAGGTGGTGCAACTGCGCAGCGCCATGAACGAAAAGAACAAACTCCCCGCGGACGTGGTCGGCAACTCTCCCGCCTTTCGCAAGGCCTACGACCTGTTGCTGCGCGCGGCGCAAAGCCAGATCACGGTGCTGCTTTTGGGGGAGACCGGGGTGGGCAAGGAGGTGTTCGCCCGCACCCTGCACGAGATGGGGGTGCGCCGCAGTTCGCCCTTTGTCGCCATCAATTGCGCCGCCATCCCCCACGACCTGGTGGAGTCCGAGCTCTTCGGCGTGGAGAAGGGGGCCTTCACCGGCGCGCTCGCCTCCCGTCCCGGGCGCTTCGAGCGGGCCAGCGGCGGCACGCTGTTTCTGGACGAGATCGGCGATCTGCCGCATTCGGCGCAGGCCAAGTTGTTGCGCGTGTTGCAGGAGGGGGAGATCGAGCGCTTGGGCGACGACCGCGCCCGCAAAATCGACGTGCGGCTGGTGGCGGCTACCAACGTCGATCTCAAATTGCGGGTCAAGGAGGGGAAATTCCGCTCCGATCTGTATTACCGCCTGAACGCCTTTCAGATCGAGATCCCTCCGCTTCGGGAAAGAAAGCGCGACGTCTCTTTGCTGGCCAACAGTTTTCTGGAGAAGTTCTCGGCGCTGCAGGGCAAAAGCCTGCGCGGCTTCACCGACAAGGCGAAGCGGGCGCTTTTGGCCTACAACTGGCCCGGCAACGTCCGCGAGCTGCAAAACGTGGTGGAACGCGGCGTCATCTTGGCGCCCAGCGGCAGCCGCATCGAGGTGGAGCACATGTTTTCCACCTACGTCCAGGAGGCGCCCGAGTACGGCATCGACTCCCGGGGCGGCCTGCAATCCCAGGCATGGAAGGCCGGCAGCGATCTGTGCGACGCCGTCTTCGACGGCGTGATGACCCTGGGCCAGGTGGACGCGATGCTGGTGAAAACGGCGGTGGACAAGGCGCGCGGCAACCTTTCCTCGGCCGCCCGCATGCTGGGGCTTACCCGTCGCCAGCTTGCCTACCGTCTGACGAACCTGCGAGAGGAAGAAGAAGGGGTGACCTAGCGCCCCTTCTGCCTTTAACTCGACGGCATCTTGACGAATCCTATTTTGAAACAGGAGCTTAGTGCATGACCTCTTCCGCTTTAGCAGCAAATCGATTCCAGCGCATCGGGGCTCCCGGCCTCTTCGTCGTCCTCTGGGCCACCGGCTTCATCGGCGCCAAATACGGGCTCCCCTATGCCGAACCGCTCACCTTTCTTTCCTGGCGCTACGGCTTCGTCACCTTGATCTTTCTGGCCATGACGCTGCTGGTCGGCGCGCCCTGGCCGTCGTCGCGCGCTCAGGTGCTGCACATCGCCGTCTCGGGCATGCTGGTGAACGCGGTCTATATCGGCGGGGTGTTTTGCGCCATTTATCAGGGGGTGCCGGCGGGAATCGTCTCCCTGATCGTCGGCCTGCAGCCGCTGTTCACGGCGGTGCTCGCCAGCCGCATCCTGGGCGAAAAGGTCTACCCCCGGCAATGGTTCGGCTTCCTGCTCGGGCTGGCAGGGATGTTCCTGGTACTTGGGGACAAGATCTCCTTCGCCGGCGGCAATACCCGGGGCATCTTGCTCTGCCTGCTGGCGCTGTTCGGCATGACGGCCGGCACCCTGTACCAGAAGCGCTTCTGCGTCGCCATGGATCTGAGGAGCGGCGCGGTCATCCAGTTCGGCGCCTCGACCTTGGCGATGGTGTTCATGGCCTCGCTGTTGGAAAAGATGCAGGTGGTGTGGAGCGGGCGCTTCATCTTCGCCATGTCCTGGCTGGTGATCATCCTTTCGGTGGGCGCCGTCACCTTGCTGAACATGCTCATCCGGCGGGGCGAGGCCTCCAGGGTGGCGAGCCTCTTTTATCTGGTGCCGCCCTTCACCTCCCTGTTGGCGTTTTTTTGTTTCCAGGAAAAACTGGGAGCGAGCGCCCTGGTGGGCATGGCCGTCTGCGTGACCGGGGTGGCGCTCGCCATCAAGCGCTGACTGCGGCGATCCCACCCGCGGCGCCCTGGTTTCCCCCCCCCTTTTCCCCGCCTGCCTCGCTGCCGGCGGGTTTTTTTATGCCGCCTTCCCGGCAGTCACATCGCGTGATAAGTCCAGCAATTCCCGTTGAAGCTATAACCTCCCGAAAGGGCGTTGATATTAAAAACGAGTTTCGTAAAGATTCTCTCAGCTTAAGCCGTGTTTTTTGTAAGGTTCGCTTTTTGCTTGAACCAGCTAACCATTCAAGGCAAAAT
>CAIYDQ010000247.1 GCA_903925075.1 uncultured Geobacter sp. | reverse complement strand
ATTTTGCCTTGAATGGTTAGCTGGTTCAAGCAAAAAGCGAACCTTACAAAAAACACGGCTTAAGCTGAGAGAATCTTTACGAAACTCGTTTTTAATATCAACGCCCTTTCGGGAGGTTATAGCTTCAACGGGAATTGCTGTCGCTACTAAGGGACCATGTGGGGGAGTTAATGGGCATCAGCGGCATAGGCAGAGATCTTACCGAGCGCAAGAAGACTGAAACCCAACTCCTTCAGTCCCAGAAGATGGAGGCGATCGGCACTCTGGCTGGAGGGGTTGCGCACGATTTCAATAATATGCTCTGCGTCATCATTGGCCATGCGAATTTGGCCCTCATGGATATGGACCCGTCTCATCCGATCCATGCCAATGTCGAGGAAATCCGCAAAGCGGCGGAAAGATCCGCCGATCTCACCAGGCAATTGCTGGCCTTTGCGCGCAAGCAGACCATCGCCCCCAAGGTGCTGAACCTGAACGAAACGATAACCGGCATGTTCAACATGCTGAAACGGCTCATCGGCGAGGGCGTCGGCCTCCAATGGCAGCCCGAGAATGATCTGTGGCCGGTCAAGGTGGATCCGTCCCAGATCGACCAGATCCTGGCCAACTTGTGCGTCAACGCCAGAGATTCCATTGCGGATGTCGGCGAAATCAGCATCGAGGCTGGTAACAGCGTCGTCGATGAGGGTTACTGCGCGCTTAACCTGGGTTTTGTCCCCGGGGAATTCGTGCGGCTGACGGTCAGCGACAACGGCTGCGGTATGGACAAGAAAACGCGCGCCCACATCTTCGAACCGTTTTTCACAACCAAAGCCGTAGGCGAGGGAACCGGTCTCGGCCTGTCCACGGTGTATGGCGCAGTCAAGCAGAACAACGGATTCGTCAACGTCTATAGTGAGCCCGGCTTGGGAACGACATTTACCATCTATCTCCCCAGATATGTGGGTGAGGTCGCGCAGGCCCGGCCGAGCGCCGCGGGAGAGCTGGCACAGCGCGGCCAAGAGGTCATCCTGCTGGTGGAAGACGAACTGTCCATTCTGAAGGTAACCACGATGCTTCTCACCAGACAGGGCTACGCCGTGATTGCGGCAAACACCCCCGGCGAAGCCATCAAACTCGCGGGGGAATACGTCGACGAGATTTCCCTGCTTATGACCGATGTCGTAATGCCTGAAATGAACGGCAGGGAATTGTCCAAAAAACTGCTGGCTTGCAATCCAAACCTCAAGTGTCTTTACATGTCGGGATACACGGCCGATGTCATCGCGCACCACGGCGTGCTTGACGAGGGAGTGCATTTCATTCAGAAGCCGTTCACGATGACAGACCTGGCGGCAAAGGTGCGCGGAGTGTTGGATAGCAAAGGCTAAAGTTTGCGATCTCGTAACCACCCGGACATCTTTATGTAACGATCGGGGCCTAGCCTGTCGGTTTCCTGCCGCGGAATTGCCCGGTTCAACTGGGCGAGCGGGGGGGGGGGCAGCGCGGGTCCATTGCGCGTTGGGATGCGGAGGCAAAAAACCCGATGCAGGAGGTGAGTTTGACCGTGGATAGACAAGATTTGGAGCCGTCGAGGGACCGAGTTCCGCGATTGGCTGGCTTTGGCCAAAGGTTGGCCGCACGCCTTAAGGAAGTACTGCAAAGCGGCATCACTCCCGAAAAACTCGCGCTCACCGTCGCCTTGGGGATTGCCCTGGGCCTCATGCCGGTCCTTTGGGGGACGTCGCTATTCTGCGCGCTTTTGGCCGGCGTTTGCGGGCTGAACCAGGGCGCCATTCAGGCCGTCAATTACCTTTGCTACCCGCTGCAAATCGCGCTCTTCATCCCTTTTTGCCGTTTGGGGGAAAGCCTTTTCCCGTGGGGACCCAAGGTCTCCGCCGCCGTCCTTGGCCACGCTCTGCACGGCCATCTCGGCTCCACCATCTCCCTTATCTGCTGGGCGTCCCTTAGAGGCGTCGGCGCCTGGCTGGTCACGGCGCCCCCGCTGCTTCTGGCGCTCTATCCGTTGCTGAAACGGTTTTTTCTCAAGAAGAGCGGCCGGCGGGGGGCACTGCCGTTAAGTTAAGCTCGGCCCCGTATTTCTCCCCCTCCGCCGCACCCTTTGCTGCCGTCTGCAAGCTCTCCGTCCGCCACTCAAAACGCCTCCGCTTCCCGAAGACCTACCTTTGCAAGCCAATCCCGCCGCCGAATCGGCTCAAGAAATCACTCCGTGTGCCAAGATTCACCTTTCTGTAACCAATTCTTAACCTGATGCTTGTATCACTGCTGGGAGGAACTATTTTTCGGTTCACCAGCAGGGAGGAGTAATGAAATCTGTGATCTGGGCGGCGCAAGTCCTGGCCGTCCTCCTTTTGGGTGCGGTGCTCTACGGCTATCAGGGGCGTGCGATTGAAAAAACCGTGATTGCCGAGGTCTCCGCGCACCTCGTGAAGGAGGCGCGGCTTTGCGCTGAATTGAGCATGTCTCAGATCAAAGACCTGCGCCAAGATGCGCCTGCCGTGGTGGGTTCAATAGGAAATATCCTGAAGGCCCGGGCTACCATCGTTGCCTCCGACGGGGCCGTGATGGGAGACTCGGAAATCCCCGCCGTGCGACTGGATACGCTCGACAACCACGGCGGCCGGCAGGAGGTTCAAGCCGCGCTACTGACGGGGCAGGGTGAGTCGGTGCGCTACTCGGAGACGCTGCGCACCGACATGCTCTATGAGGCGGTCCGCTTTCGCAGCGGCGCCGGCGAGACGGCGGTGCTCCGCCTGGCTCTGCCGCTGCCGGCGCAGGTGGAGGAATTCGCCCCCCGGGCGGTACTTTTTTGCTCGCTGGCCTTGGCCCTGCTGCTGATCCTTGCCAACTATCGTCTGCACACCCGCACCGAGCGTTCGCTTAGGGAGTTGGCCGCCGTCGCCGAGAGATTCGGCAAGGGGATGCCGGTGACGCGCCTCGCCGTGGAGAACGGCTCCGCTTTGGGCAGGCTATCGGCCGTTCTCAACGAGGTTGCGGTGCGAATCGACGGCGAACTGGCGAGGACCAAAGCGGAAAGAAACCGCCTCAACGCCATTCTCAGCGGCATGGGGGAGGGGATCATGGTCGCCGACGTATCCGGGTCGATCACCCTGGTGAATCCGGCGTTCAAGTCGCTGTTCGAACCTGGCGAGGAGGTGGAAGGACGGCAGTTGATCGACATCTCGCGTCATCCCGCGCTGCATGACACTTTCCGGCAAGTCCTGGCCAGCAAGGCCGAGCGGGTCGAGGAACTGCTGCTGAGGACCTCGGGAGAAAAAACGGTGCTGACCCACTGGGTGCCGCTGATGGAGGGGGGGACGCTGCAGGGTGTGGTGGTGGTCTTCCACGACATCTCGGAGATCCGCCGCCTGGAGAACATCCGCAAGGATTTTGTCGCCAACGTTTCGCACGAGCTGCGCACGCCGATCACGGTCATCAAGGGGTATGCGGAGACGCTCATGGCCGGAGCGCTGGAAAGCAACCCGGAGCAGGCGCTGCGCTTCGTCTCGATCATCGTTTCCCACGCGGAACGGCTGGGCGCGCTGGTGGCCGATCTGTTGACGCTCTCGCAGCTCGAATCGGGGAAATTGTCGCTGGAAGCCCGCAGCGTCGATGTTCCGGAGTTAGCCGGGCATGTGGCCTCTTTACTGGAGCAGAAATCCGAGGAAAAGGGAATCAGGGTCGAGTTGGCGGGTCTCGACGCGGCGCCGCTGATTCTGGCGGACCCGGGGCGGTTGGAGCAGGTATTGCTGAACCTCTTGGACAACGCCATCAAATACACCCCGGCCGGCGGCTCCATTTCCATGAGCGCGGAGCTGGAGGGGAACCTGGTGCGCATAGGCGTGCACGACACCGGCATCGGCATACCGTCGCGCGATCTCCCCCGCATCTTCGAACGTTTCTACCGGGTGGATACGGCGAGAAGCCGCGAAGAGGGGGGGACGGGTTTGGGACTCTCGATCGTCAAGCATCTGGTTCAGCTGCAGGGAGGGACCGTGTCGGTGCAGAGCAGCGGGCGGGGATCGAGCTTTTTCTTTACCGTGCGGCGTCTTCTGGAGACAGCCAAACTGAAAGACCTGGGGTCGCGTCCGTCCTGACCTTGGCGATGGTGTCGCAGTCTTTAATATAGTAGCCGGCAGTGGAAAGTAGTTGAATGTTACATTCATGTTACAGTTATGTAAAATATTGAACGCGTTACTGTAACTATACTGATTGGTACATGCTTTGATGGTTTTTCACTAGACAAGTCGCAGGTACTAGTGGCAGTAATACGGCACTGGCATTGACTGCCAATCAAGTTGTTTGAATTTGGAGACGGTTGTCATGATCGTTATCGTAGACAATAAAAGATCGACCGGTGTGGGCGAATCACTGTCAGGCGCCAAGGCATTTTACATCGATGCGGCCATGGTTGAAGACTGGAAAGCAGTAGAGGGCCACCGGGAATTCCGGGGCCTCGATTGCAACGAACGAATGGACGTTAAAATCAAATTTCCCGTCTGCGCTAAGCGTTACAAGGCCCTCTGGTCCACGCGCTTTTATTAGGATCAAGGCGCTGTTTTTATGGAGTTTATAGTGACAGAGAACAATACCATCGATGTGCCGGAACCCGGTCCAGAGTCGGACAAGGCACAGCCGCTTCCCGGAATAAAACCTGATCGAAAGAAGGCGGCCAAAACCGTGGCGGGCAATTCGGTTGAGGGGAAAACGGCGGCGGAGAAAGTGACGGAGGGGATACCGGCGGCGGAGAAAACGGCGGCGGAGAAAGTGACGGAGGGGATACCGGCGGCGGAGAAACCGAAGCCGTCCAAAAGACGCGCGCCGGCGCAGGCCGAGTCACCGCAGACGGATACCGCCATCGACCTGAACGACAGCCAGTGGTACCTGAACCGGGAGCTGACCTGGCTGGAGTTCAACCGCCGCGTGCTGAACGAGGCGATCGACGAACGGACGCCGCTTCTGGAGAGGCTGAAATTCATCGCCATCGTCAGCTCCAACCTGGACGAATTCGTCATGAAGCGGATCGGCGGCCTCAAACAGCAGATCGGCGCAGGCATGAACGAACTGACCCTGGACGGCCGCACTCCTCACCAGCAGGTGGTGGAGTGCCACGCCTCCATACGCGAGATCAACGCCCGCAAGCGGGGGGCATTGAAAGAGTTGCGCGTCCTCCTGGAGCAAAAGGGAATCGTCATCGAGAGCTACTCGACCCTCACGCCCAAGGAAAAGAAACAGCTGCGCGAGCACTACTACACCAACATCTACCCGCTTTTGACGCCGCAATCCATCGACCCGGCCCATCCCTTCCCGTTCATCTCCAACCTCTCGCTCAACCTTTTGGTGACGGTGCGCTACCCCAAGGCCCGCGAGGTCTCGCTGGCGCGCGTCAAGGTGCCGGTCGGCCTCGGCACCCCGCGCTTCATCCGGGTCGGCAAGGGCGACCACTTCATCCCGCTGGAAGAGGTGATGAGGAACAACCTGGACATGCTTTTCCCGGGGATGCACATCGTCTCCTGCGAGATCTTCAGGGCTACCCGCAACGCCAACACGGAGAAGGACGAGGAGCAGGCCGACGACCTGATGGCGATGATCGAGAGCGAGCTGAAGGAGCGGCGCTTCGCCCCCATCGTCAGGCTGGAGATCGGCGTCGGCATGGAGCCGCTGCATCGCGGACGCCTGGCCGCCGAACTGGACCTCGACGAGGAAAACGACGTCTTCGAGGTCTGCGGCATGCTCGCCACGCGCGACCTGTTCGAGCTTTGCCGGCTCGACCATTCGCGCCTGCACGACCCGGCCCATCACCCGATCGATCACCCGCAACTGCAAACCACCAGGAACATCTTCCACACCATCCGCGACGCCGGCTCGATCCTCTTGCAGCACCCCTACGTCTCCTTCTCCACCTCGGTGGAGCGCTTCCTGCGCGAGGCGGCCACCGATCCCAAGGTGCGCGGCATCAAGATGACCCTGTACCGGACCTCAAGCCAGAGCCGCATCATCGACGCTCTCCTGCAGGCGGCCCAAAACGGCAAGCAGGTGGCGGTGGTGGTGGAACTCAAGGCGCGCTTCGACGAGGCGACCAACATCCGGCTGGCCGAGCGGATGGAGGAGGCCGGCGTTCACGTGACCTACGGGGTGGTCGGGCTGAAGACGCATTGCAAGGTGATCCTGGTGGTCAGGGAGGATTACCGGGGGCTGAAGCGTTACGTGCACGTGGGGACCGGCAACTACCATGCGGAGACGGCGCGCATCTACAGCGACGTCGGCATCTTCACCTGCGACGAGACCATCGCCCAGGACGTGACCGAGCTTTTCAACTACCTCACCACCGGCTTCACGGCCAAGCGCAACTACCGCGCCGTGTCGCCGGCTCCCAGGCTTTTGAAAAAGACGCTCCTGATGCTGATCGAGCGGGAGATGGCGCTGCACGCAGCGGACGGCGGCGGCCTGATCCAGTTCAAGATGAACGCGCTCGAGGACGGCGACATCGTCAAGGCGCTCTACCGGGCCTCCATGGCGGGGGTGAAGATCGATCTCTACGTGCGCGACACCTGCCGGCTCAGGCCGGGGATCGCGGGGGTCTCGGAAAACATCCGCGTGGTCAGCATCGTCGGGCGCTTCCTGGAGCACGCCCGCATGTATTACTTCCGAAACGGCGGGGCCGAACAATACTTCATCGCCTCGGCGGACGCCATGAAGCGAAACCTCGAGGCGAGGGTGGAGGTCATGTGTCCGGTGACCGCCCCGGAGCAGACCCTGGAGCTGCGCGCGATCTTCAACTGCTACGACGCGGACCGCCGCTCCGCCTGGGACATGCAGCCGGACGGCAGCTATCTCCAGCGTCAACCGGCCGAGGGAGAAAGCGCCGAGGGGACCCACCAGATGCTGATCGCCCAGGCGGAAAAACGGCTGAAGGCATCGTTCAAGCAGAAGAAAAAGAGCATGCTGTCCCGTTAACCGCCGTCCGGAGGAAATCTGCACACCGTATTCATCGAACTGATCGTCATCTTCGTCCTCATCGTCGCAAACGGCTTTTTCGCCTGTTCCGAGTTCTCCATAATTTCCGTCAGAAAGAGCCGGATCGCCCAAATGGCAAGCCAGGGGGACGAGCGCGCGCTCCTGGTCGACGCGCTGCAAAAAGACCCCCACCGCCTGCTGGCCATCGTGCAGATAGGGATGACGGTGATCGGCTCCACGGCGTCCGCCGTCGGCGGCGTGATCGCGGTGGACTACCTCCGTCCGCTCTTGCAGAAGTCGAGCTGGCTCTTGGTGAGTCGCGCCAGCGAGCCTCTGTCGGTGACCATCGTGGTCGCGGCCATCTCCTACCTGCTGCTGATCCTGGGCGAGCTGGTGCCGAAGACCGTCGGGCTTCAGTACGCCGACACCATGTCGCTCAGGGTCGCCAAGCCGATCACCGTGCTCGCCAGGGTCGCCGGGGCGCTGGTCTCTTTTCTGACCCTGTCCAGCAGGGCGGTGCTTGCCCTTTTGCGGGTGAAAGGTGAGGGGAGGGCGTTCATGACCAGGGAGGAGGTGCAGCACATCGTGGCGGAGGGGCACGAGAGCGGCATCTTCAGCGAAGCCGAGCACACCTTCATCGACAACATCTTCCACTTCACCCATACCACGGTGCGCGAGGTGATGGTGCCGCGCACCCGGATCGTCGCCTTCGATCTGGGCCTTGCCAAGCAGGAGATCCTGGACGGGGTGCTGGACAACATGTATTCCCGCTATCCCGTCTACTCGGGCAGCATCGAGGAACTGCAGGGCTTCATTCACGGCAAGGACCTGTTGGGGCGGATGGTGCGGGAGCCATCATTCGACATCCGCTCCATCGTCCGTCCCCCCTTTTTCGTTCCCCAGGGGAAGAAGGTGAGCGAGCTGTTGAAGGAGATGCAGAAGATCCGCGTGCACATGGCCTTCGTGGTCGACGAATACGGCAGCATCAGCGGCATCGTCACCACCGAGGATCTGCTGGAGGAGTTGGTGGGCGAAATCGAGGACGAGCACGACGTGGGCGAGCCGAGCGCGGTGCAGCGGTTAGCGGACGGCAGCCTGCTGGTAGACGCCCTGATCTCGGTGTCGGATCTTGAGGACCTGCTCGCCCTGGAGCTTGGCGACGATCTTCCCTACGACACCCTGGCCGGGCTGATTCTGGACCGGATCGGGCGTTTTCCCGAAAAAGGGGAGCGCTTCGAGCTTGGCCAGTATGCGCTGGTCTGCGAAGAGGTCACCCGGACGACGATCGCCAAGGTGAAGATCGTCAAGTAGTCCGCGCCCGCCTGGCGGCAATGCCCGGCCGGGGGGGGAGCAATGGATCTCCCGCAGGCGGCTGGAGCTTGTTGTTCCCTCCCCCGGCGGGGGGAGGGCTTGTCCGCCGAAGCCTTGGCGAAGGAGGGCTGTCCGCCGAAGCCTTGGCGAAGGGGGGTAGGGAGGGGAAATCGGGTGCGATCGAGTCGTTGCGGAAGATACGCGCCGACCCTCGACTTGACGGCAGCGAGAGTCCGGGAAGAGGACAAGAAGAAGTTCAATTTTGTCGGGAACAACTCTCCTGGGACAAGGCTCTGCGTTTGTCCTGCCCGATCCTCTTCAACTCCGGGTCGTCCGAGTCGCACAACCTGGCAACCAGTTCCTCCCACTGATAGCTGACAAAAGAGTCCGGCGAACTGGGCGCCTCAAGCGCCTTGAACAGCAGATCCTTCAGGTAGTTCTGTTCCTCGGGCTTGTAAAAATAAATCCCCATGGAAACCGAACCGTCCGCCTCCTTTGCGGCGAAAATGCACATGCCGGTGAACCACATGTCGTCGATCGGCATGCGGACCTTGACGATGTCCTTTTTCTTCGGGAGGTCCGGCGGCGCCAGCGAATGAGCAATCGAGACCTTGATGCCGTGAGCGGAACAGTTCGCCACAGCGGAAGCGATCTCAGACTGTCCCTGCCATGAAATGGCCGCTTCACCCATGTTCCCGGGGAAAGCCCGGGTGTCATACCTGACGTATTCCCTCTTGTTCATAGATCCTCCGCGATTGTGTAACGACGCCTGCCTCGTTGCGGTCCAGTGATCGAATATCCGGCTCACTCGGATTGCTTCACGACGCGCTTCAGACGCACCGATTATACGCCAATCGAAGGCGAATGGATGTGACAACTCTGTTACAAAAAATAGATTCATCGACGGGATTGGGTTTTTTCAAGATTAGATAGGGGTGTGCAGGTGTGGCTTACTCCACGTCGAAGTTGCGCACGCCTTCGGGCCGCCAGGCGGGAGATATCACTTTCGAACCGCTCTCCTTGCCAACCAGACTCCCGAAGGTCACGGCAAAATCACCGAACTTGTTGTTCACTTCGTCCATGGCGCCGGCCAATAGGGCTTTCTTGCGCTCGGCGGGAAAGAGCGGCAACTGCTCGGTGTGCTGCGTCAGGTTGCTGATCTTCACCCCGAGCAGCCGTATCGCCTGGCTAAGCTCGATCCCTTCCAGAATCTTCACCGAGGCGCGATAGATCTCTTCGCTGTTGTTGGTGTGGTCGGATTGGCTCTCCTGCCGGGAAAAGGTGGTGAAGTCGGCATAGCGAACGGTGAGGGTGACGGTCCTGCCGGCAACCCGGTACTTCCTGGCTCGTCTTCCCACCATCTCCGAGAGCTGCAGCAAATGCCTCAGGATCTCGCCGCGCTCGGTGATGTCCCGCTCCAGGGTGGTGCTGTGGCCGACGCTCTTCACCTCTTCGGCTTCTTCGTCGGGCACAACCGGGGTGCTGTCGAGTCCCAGCCCCATGCGGTGCAGCTTCTCGCCGGTGATCCCGAAGTTTCTCTTCAGGATTTCCACGGGAAACCTTCCCAACTCGCCGCAGGTCTTGATGCCGAATCTCCCCAGATGCTGCTGCATCTTGGCGCCGATGCCGCACAGATCCTTGATCGGTACCCGTTCCAGTACCTGCGGGATGTTGTGCGGATCGATGACGGTCAGCCCGTCGGGCTTCTGCATGTCGGAGGCGAGTTTCGCCAAGAGCTTGTTGGGGGCGATGCCGACCGAGCAGGTGAGGCCGAACTCCCCCCGGATGCGCTCTTTGATCAGCTTGGCGATGCGTTCGGGCGAGCCGAACAGCGAGAGGCAGCCGGTGACGTCGAGAAAGGCCTCGTCGATGGAGAACACCTCGACCAGCGGCGTGAATTCTCGCATGATGGCGAAGATCTGGGTGGAGGTGTAGGTGTATTTGCGGTTGTTGCCGACGACGAAGATGAGCTGCGGGCACTTCTGGCGGGCTTCCCAACTGTTCATGCCGGTCTTGACGCCGAAGGCCCGCGCCTCGTAGGAACAGGTGGTGATGACGGTCCGCTTGGCCGCCCCGATCACGGCGATCGGCTGGCCGCGCAGCTCGGGGTTGGATTGCTGCTCCACCGAGGCGAAGAAGGCGTTCATGTCGATGTGAAGTATGATGCGCTGGCTTTCCAAATTAAGGTCACCGCTCCTCGACTCCCTCCAGCGTCCAGTTCTGGTCCGAGGTGTCGAACATGAGTTCGAATAGATTGCTGCCGTCGCTCACCGCGAAGTGCAAGCGCGTCGCATCGCCGTAGCGGTCCTTCCAGAAGTAGGAGGTCTCGGTGATGGCGTGCTTTCGGCGCTGCCACTCGAACCACACCGGTTTCACCTTGCTTCCCGGAGCGAAAACCGCGGCGACTTTGATGTTCTCGGCGATGCGCTGCATCAAATTACTCCATTTGCCGGTAGATGCCAACCACTTTCCCGACGATGGAAACCTCTGCATCCCCTTCGTTGATGATGATCGGGCTGTAGTTGGGGTTCTCGGGTTGCAGCCTGATGCGGTTTTCTTCGCGGTAAAACCTTTTCAGGGTCGCCTCGCCGCCGACCATGGCGACGACGATATCCCGGTTCGACGCGCTGGGCTGGGGGCGCACCAGCGCCAAGTCTCCTTCCTTGATATGGGCATGGATCATGGAATCTCCCTTGACCCGCAGAAAAAAGGTGCCGCCGGCGCGCAACTGCGAGCGGTCGATGGCGAAATGCCCCTCGATGTCCTCGATGGCCGGATGCAGCGCCCCGGCCCGCACTACGCCGACGATCGGCAGGCTCGCCGCCTGAGCCTGGTGGCACAGCGAAATTCCCCGGGGACTTCCCTCCTGGCGGCGCAGATACCCCTTTTTCTCCAGTGCCTCCAGGTGTTTCATCACCCCGAGGGTGCCGGTGACGGAGAGCTTCTTGCCTATTTCCCTAAGGCTTGGCGGGTAGCCGAATTCGTTTATGTGCTGGGTGACTATCTCCAACACCTCCTGCTGGCGCGTCGTGAGCTGCTCCATGTTTTCCTCCGTTCAGGTTATCTGGTGATAACTATACCAAGTGGTAACCATGGGATGTCAAGCGAGATCTGACGGGCGCCAATCGGCAGCAAGCATCATTGCCGGCAAAATCGTCAAGAGGGTTGAGCTAATGATATTTATCTATTATAGTGTTCACGATCGATGACTCTCTAAGACATTGGAGGCTTAGAGGAAGTCACAGCAAAGGGTACGGACAGAGCGGGAGGTTTTCTTGCCGAAAAATCACGAATGCATATCCGGTAAAAGCAGGCTGCAGATGCTTATAACCTACCAGTTAATAGTTCTTTTCTGGTGCAGTTTGGGCGGCTATGCCTATGCATCCACGGATCAAACGGCGGCGAAGATCGCTGTGCCAGAGGGAAGGGGAGAGGAGGCCGGCGAATACCATACACCGCTTGCCGGAGAGCGGGCCTATGCTTCCTTTATGGGGCAGGCTGTCGTCATACCCGCGCAGGATCGCAGCCGCCTTACCTCGCTCACCGTCGGCGGAAGCCTGCTGCAACCCAAACAAGGAGGCACCATGGGGGTGCCGATTGCGGCGCTTTACCTAAGGCGGATCTGGGAAGACGCGCGCACTCGCGACGTGGTCAGCCTCTTCGTTAACGAACTGGAGTACGACAAAGGCTTTGGCCGCTTGGAATTGGTCGGCCATTTCGAGAACTACACCATTCCCGGCGATCATACGGAACTGCGGGACAATAACGAGATCAGGTCGACTTCCCTCTCCTGGGGGTCCCTGCTCGGCTCGCTCGGCCCCGGGGTGCGCTTCCCGGTAGCGCCTTTCCAGGTCGACAACGATTTCAGGCTGCAACTGCTGGGCCGCGTCGGCTATTTTTATGCCGAGCGCACCGACGACAGCGGAGCCGACGTGCTGGCGCCGCCCAGCACCATGCTCTACGGGGTAAGGTTGAGGGGGCGCTACGACGGCTTGCGCAGAAACATGCTGGAGCTTCCCCACCACGGTCTGGCCGCCGGTTTCGACCTCGATTACCTGGCCCGCAACAACTGGCGCGACCTGACCACGCAAAGCGGGACAGGCCACCGCGACTACTACCAGGCAAGCGGGTATCTTTTGGCCGCCAGCGGCATCCCCGGGCTGTCCGAACGCAACCGGGCGCTGCTCAGCGTATATGGCGGCAAAACCCGGGAAGGGAGGGCCGATCGCTTCAATGCCTTCCTCATCAACGGCGGGTCTTCCCCAAGCGAAGCCGACGATTTGGGCAGGCCTCATTATTCGGGCATCACCTATGACTATCTCCGAGCCTCGGAGTACCTTATCGGCTCGCTCGCCTACCGGCGCGAGTTGGCTTTTTTCCTGTACCTGAGCGTTGTCGGCTCCTACATCTGGGCGGATCGGACCAGCGTACAGGGCGTGGACCAGGTGGTTTTCAGGGAGAGACGAGGCACGGCCGCCACTGTCAGCCTGGACTCGGCATTTTATTGGGACTCCGAGCTCTACCTGGGGTATTCATGGGAGTCGGGTTTTATCCGGGAAGGGAAGGCGGGAAACGGCATCACGGTCAACTGGAACAAGTCGTTTTAGCGCACTGACTAAAGGAGAATTATCATGCCAAAGCCGATCGTCGTCGAAGTCTTCTTCGACTATGTCTGACCCTGGTGCTATTTCAGTACGGTCCGTACTGACCAATTGCGACGAGATCATGGGGTGGAATTCAAATGGACCGTCTTTCCGCTTCATCCCGAAACCCCGAAAGAGGGGCTGGAACTCGCCGATCTCTTCGCCGGGCGGGATTTGGATCTCGCCGCCATGCAGCAGAGGCTTGCCGCGGTTGCGGCCGAAGTCGGTCTGCCGCTTGAGCCCCGCACCCGCACCTACAACAGCAGGCTCGCGCAGGAACTCGGCAAACTAGCTCAGAAGATGGGGTTGATGGAGGCATACCAGAAGAGCGTCTACACGGCGTACTTCGTCGAGGGGAAGAATATCGCCCTGCGGGATGAACTGCTGCAGATAGCGCAGCGCGCCGGTCTCCCCGAGCCGGAGGCCCGGCAGGCGCTTGAGGAAAAAGTCTTCGCCAAGGAGGTGGATGACGATTGGCAGCGCGCCCGTTTTCTGGGAATCTCGGGCGTGCCGGCATTTATCAGCGGCAAAAAGCTGCTGGTCGGCTTTCGGCCCTATGCGGATCTGCTTGCTTTGCTGAAGCCGGAATGAGGCGCTTTGGTCGCAGTTGCAAATCGGCCTTATTTTAGTAAATCCCGATGATTCAGCTACCTAAACGGAATAGATTGGAGCCTTGTTAGCTTTGTGCTAACATCCTTTATGTACAGCGTCGACTACTCCAAATCGGCCAGAAAGGCCCTCAAAGGGATGCCGCGCACCTCGGCTTTACTCATCGTTGAAAAATTCAACGCCTTGGCAATTGACCCGTGGGCGCCGAACAATAATGTCAAAAAACTGAGCAATCATCCTGGTTATCGGTTGCGGGTGGGGGACTGGCGGGTTGTTTATCTGATTCGTGAACAGACGCTTTTGATAGCGGTTGTGCGGATTGCCCCTAGAGGAGGTGCATACGGATGAAAGCGCGCATTATCGAGAAAGACGGCCATCCCGAGTTTGCGGTGATTACCTATGCAGATTATCAGCATTGCCTGGAACTGCTTCAGGAGGAAACTGATGCGCGAGCTGTTGCCGAGTTTCATGAATCTTACCTTGCTGGTCGAGAGTTCCTGGTACCTGAAGCGATCATGCGTCGCGAACTCGAAGGCGAATCGCCCGTCAAACTCTGGCGTGAGCATCGAGGATTGACCCAGCAGGAGCTAGCCACGCGGTCAGGGATCAGCAAGCCATACCTGTCGCAAATAGAAACAGGGAAGCGCCAAGGAACTGTCGATACCCTTTCTGCCATTGCCCGTTCACTTGACGTACCTCTTGATGTCCTAACAGACTGAGAAGGGTTGGCCTAGCCGCCAACAGAGCAGGTTCTGGCGCCGCTGCTTCGTGTCTCAGCCTTGCGCTCCCCCTAATTCATCCCTACGAAAACTCGGCTCGCGCCTGTCACCCTTGCCAAAATGGCAATCGCTCATGGCTAAACCTGTACAATATTCCACTATTTACTGCCGAATATCCCACCTTTGGGACTGCACTTGAATGATAGTTGTCGCAAAAACAACGGTTTGAGCTTTGGGCACAAATAATGTATAGCTCATCGCATACATTACCCGCATCTTTTCCCGGAGACTTCATGAAATCCCGGCTTTCTCTTGTTTGCCTGTCCATTATCGTCCTTTGCTCGCTCGCGCCTGCCTGGGCTGAAGACGCGTTGCCGTCGGAGAATCTCCCTGCACTGGTCGACGCCGCCCTTGCCAATAACCCCGAACTGAAGTCGTCCGCCGCTCGTTGGGAGATGTTCAGAAGCCGCGTCAAGCAGGCCGGCAGTTTGGACGATCCGATGCTGATGCTGAAGATTCAAAACGGCATCGTCACGGACCCGCTCAATTTTACCCGCGACAGCATGACGCAAAAAGTGATCGGCATCAGCCAGCAGCTTCCCTTCTACGGAAAGAGGGAACTCAGGAAGGAAGTCGCCGCCCAAGAGGCCGAGTCGTACCGCTGGAGCCTCGCCGAACGGAAGCTGGAACTGACGCGGATGGTGAAGGAGGCTTATTACCAGATTTTCCTCGCGGACAAGTCGCTGGAGATCCTGGGCAGAAACATAAAAATCCTGGACGATTTCGTGGTCATCGCCCAAACCAAGTACTCGGTCGGACAGGGGGCGCAGCAGGATATCTTCAAGGCGCAACTGGAGCGCTCCCGGATGCTGGACATGCGCATCACCCTGGAGCAGCAGCGAAGGAGCCTGGAGGTCAATCTCAACTCTTTGCTGTACCGGCCGACGTCGACCAGGATCGGCGCCATCGCCGACTTCGCCTTGTCGCCCCTGTCGCTTGGCTTTGACCGGCTCCGCGACCTGGCCGAGGACAACCGGCCGCTGCTGAAAGGCTTGCGGGCGCAAATAGAGAAGGGGAAGATCGGCCATCGGCTGGCGCAGAAGGAATTTTACCCGGACTTCAACGTCGCCTTCGAGTACATGCAGCGGCAGCCCGCCATGGGTAGCGACGGCTCGGACATGTACTCGCTGGGGGTGACCTTCAACCTTCCGGTGCACAACGTGCGGCGGCACGCCATGCTGGCCGAATCCTCTTCAGAGGTGACCATGTCGGGCGAAGAGCTGAACGCCGCCCGCAACACCATCGCCTCGGGCATCGCCGACCTGCTGGCCCAGATGGAGCGGCGCAGGAAGCTGGCGGAGCTTTACAAGTCCGGCATCATCCCGCAGGCCGAGCAATCGCTGGAATCGGCCGTGATCGGCTACCGGGTCAACAAGGTGGATTTCCTGAACCTGCTGGACAGCCGGGTCGTCCTTTTCAACTACGAGCGGGAATACTACGACTCGATGGCCGATTACCAGATGAAGCTCGCCCAGTTGGAAGCCATGGTCGGCACGGATCTGGCGTCGACCCCGCCGGTCGAAGCGAGCAAGCCGCCGGCTAAGGCTGGGGCACCCGAGGTTCCCGCTAAGGAAGCGCCTGCCTCGGGACATCCTCATCAACACTAAAAATCGCAATTCGGCACCTATTTCCGTAGGTCGCGTTGAGGTACGAAACGCGACGACGCAACGGTGCCGCAGTGGCAATGTCGCGTTCCACGATGCAGCCGTTCAACGCGACCTACAAATGTGCGAAGTTGGCAGCTGATATGGTGAATAGATACAAAAATTCGATAATTCGATTCCGAGGTACCAGGCCATGGCTTTGAACAAGAAAATCGCGATCCCGCTGACGGTGCTGGCCCTGACTATCACCGTCGGGAGCTGGCTGTACAAGAGCGGCAAACTGCAGAAAATGGCCGGCTGGTCCAAGGAGGACGGCAACGCCCATCAGGAGGTGACCTCCAAGCCTCTCTACACCTGCGCCATGCACCCGTTCATCATCAAGGACAAGCCGGGAAACTGCCCGATTTGCGGGATGCAGCTGATCAAGAAGATCGCCGAGGCTCAGACGGCCAGCGCTCAGACCGCGGAACAAAAGCAGCAGGCCGACATGTTGAGCCATGTTTCGCTCTCGCCCACTCAGGCGGTGATGGCCAACGTGGCCACCGTCGCCATCGAACGCACTGCGCTTGCCAAGGAGATAAACGCGACCGGCATCGTGCAGTTCGACCAATCCCGCCAGGCCAAGGTCACGGCCTGGGTCGCCGGGCGCATCGACCGGCTGCACGTAACCACGGTGGGCGCCTACGTCTCCAAGGGAAAGCCGGTGGCGGAAGTGTACTCCCCCGATCTGGTGGCGGCGCAGCAGGAGTACCTGCTGGCGGTGAAAAGCCGCGAGCAGTTGAAAAACTCCACCATCCCGTCCATCTCCCAGGGGGGCGAGGGGCTGGTGGCGTCCTCGCGCCAGCGGCTGAAGCTGATGGGGGTGAAGGACGAGCAATTGGCCGGTCTGGAAAAATCGGGCCAACCCAACATCCGCCTCTCCATCTACACTCCGCTCTCCGGGGTGGTCATCGAAAAGCTCGTGCAGGAGGGGCAGTACGTCAACGTCGGCGAGGTCATGTTCAACATAGCCGATCTCTCGACGGTCTGGGTCGAAGCCGAGGTCTACGAAAACGAGTTCCAATTCGTGAAGCTGGGCCAAAGGGTCGAGATCCTCTCCCAGTCCTATCCGGGAAAGACCTTCTCCGGGCGGGTCTCCTTCATCTACCCCTTTCTCGATCCCAAGACCCGGACCGTCAAGGTCAGGGTGGAAATGGCGAATCCTGGCTTGAAGCTGAAACCGGACATGTTCGTCAGCGCCTCCATCAAGGTTCCTTTGGGCAACGCCATGGCGGTGCCGGCCTCGGCGGTCATGGATACCGGCAAGCGCCAACTGGTCTGGGTGGAGATGAAGCCGGGCATGTTCGAGCCGCGCGACGTGCAGGTCGGCGCCAGGGTAGGGGAGAAGGTGCAGATCGTCTCCGGGCTGAAAAACGGCGAAAGGGTTGCCGCCTCGGGCGGTTATCTGATAGATTCCGAAGCGCAGTTGAAGGGCGGCGGAGGCGGCCACGAGTCGATGCCGGGGATGAAGATGGATGCTCCGAAAGGCGCACCGAGCACGCCGGGCGCACCGGCCCCCGCAGCGCCCAAGAAGGGCGGCGGCATTGACATGGGCAACATGAAAATGTGATTAAAGCATGGCGAAGGGAGAAGGCTAAAAGCATGGCGAAGGGCGAAAGGCGAAGGGCTAAAGGCAAAAGGCAAAGGGCAAAGGATGAAAAACGGTACCCGAAGCCTTTTGCCCCTAGCCCCTGGCCTTTAGCCCTTAGCCTTTAGCCCAAAGCCTTTAGCCCTTAGCCCTTTGCCCTTAGCCAGCTTTTAGAGGTTTTAAATGATAGAGAAAATCATCGAATATTCCGCCCGCAACCGGGTGATAGTGCTCATGCTGTTCGCCTTGCTGATCGCCTGGGGGATCTGGGCGGTCTACCGGACGCCGGTGGACGCCATCCCGGACTTGTCGGACAACCAGGTCATCGTCTTCACCGATTACCCCGGCCGCTCGCCGCAGGTGGTGGAGGACCAGGTGACCTATCCGCTGGCGGTGAACCTGCAGGGGCTGCCGCAGGTGCGCGCGGTGCGAGCCTCTTCCGCCTTCGGCTTCTCCATGATCTACGTGATCTTCGAGGACAAGGCCGACATCTATTGGGCGAGAACCCGGGTGCTGGAGCGGCTCAACTACGCCGCCTCGCTGCTTCCTCCGGGCGTGGTGCCGACCCTGGGGCCGGACGGCACCGGCGTCGGCCACGTCTTCTGGTACACCCTGGAAGGGAAGGGGTACGATCTGGAGCAGCTGCGCACCCTCCAGGACTGGTTCGTCCGCTATCAGTTGAACACGGTCCCCGGCGTGGCCGAGGTCGCCTCCATCGGCGGCTTCGTGCGCGAATACCAGATCGATCTGGACCCCAACCGGCTCTTCGCCTACAACGTCAAGGTCGGCGACGTGGCGGATGCGGTCAAGCGCTCCAACAACGACGTGGGGGGGAGGCTTTTGGAACAGGCGGACGCCGAGTTCCTGATCCGGGGGCGCGGCTACATCAAGTCTCCGGCCGACCTGGAAAACATCGTGGTGGGCGCGGACCTGCGCGGCACCCCGATCTATCTGAAGAACCTGGGGACCGTGCAGATGGGGGGCGCGATCCGCCGCGGCCTTTTGGACGTGAACGGCGAGGGCGAGGCGGTCGGCGGCATCGTGATCATGCGCTACGGGGAGAACGCCAAGGACGTCATCGACCGGGTCAAGGAGAAGATCGTTTCCCTGGAGAAGGGGCTGCCGCCGGGGGTGAAGATCCGGGTCTCCTACGACCGCTCCGATCTGATCACGCGGGCCATCGACACGCTGAAGCACTCGCTTTTGGAAGAATCCATCGTGGTCTCGCTGGTGATCCTGGTGTTCCTGTTGCACTTCCAGAGCGCGCTGGTGATCGTGCTCACCCTGCCGATCTCGGTGCTCTTCGCCTTCATCACCATGAAGCTCATGGGGGTGACCTCCAACATCATGTCCCTGGGAGGGATCGCCATCGCCATCGGCGTGCTGGTGGACGCCGGCGTGATCATGGTGGAGAACTGCTACCGGCACCTCTCGGAAATGCCGCCCGAGGAGCGCCGGGAAAAACGCCTGGATGTGATCATCACCTCCGCCAAGCAGGTGGGGCGCGCCATTTTCTTCTCGCTCGCCATCATCATCCTCTCCTTCGTGCCGGTCTTCATGCTGGAGGGGCAGGAAGGAAAGCTGTTCCATCCGCTGGCCTTCACCAAGACCTTCTCCATGATGGGCTCCGCCATCATCGCCATCACGCTGGTGCCGGTGCTGATGTACTACTTCATGCGCGGCAAGATGCCGCCGGAAAGCTCCAATCCCGTCTCCGGCTTCTTCATCGCCCTCTATTCGCCGGTGATCAAATGGGTGCTCAAGTGGAAAAAGACCACCATCGCCTTGAACCTGGTGGCCCTGGGGATCGCCATTCCCATGTTCATGAGCATCGGCAGCGAATTCATGCCCCCCTTGGACGAGGGCTCGCTCCTCTATATGCCGGTGACGCTCCCCAACGTCTCCATCAACGAGGCGAAAAGACTGATCCAGGTTCAGGATACGATCATCAAGAGCGTGCCGGAGGTGGAGCACGTGCTCGGCAAGGTGGGGCGCGCGGAGACTTCCACCGACCCGGCGCCGGTCTCGATGTTCGAAAGCATCATCATCCTGAAACCCAAGGATACGTGGCGGGCGGGACTCACCAAGGCGGACATCGTCTCGGAACTGGACGGCAAATTGCAGCAGATCGGGGTCCGTAACGGCTGGACCCAGCCGATCATCAACCGGATCAACATGCTCTCCACCGGCGTGCGCACCGATCTCGGGGTCAAGTTTTTCGGCAACGACCTGAACGTGCTGAAGGATCTGGCCGTGCAGGCCGAGGCTATCCTGAAAACGGTGCCGGGGGCCGCCGACGTGGTCGCGGAGCGGGTGACCGGCGGCAATTATCTGGACATCGACATCGACCGGGAGGCCGCCGCCCGTTACGGGGTGAAGGTCGGCGACGTCCAGGACGTCATTTCCACGGCCCTTGGGGGCGACATGCTCTCAACCTCGGTGGAGGGGCGCAACCGCTTTCCGATCCGCGTCAGGTATATGAGGGAGCTGCGCGACAACATACCGGCCATCCAGCGCATCCTGGTGGCGGGGATGAACGGCGCGCAGGTGCCGATGTCGCTGTTGACCAAGCTGAAGATGTCGACCGGCGCGCCGGAGATCAACTCCGAGGGGGGGCTCTTGCGCTCCATCGTCTTTCTGAACGTCCGCGGCCGTGATATGGGCGGGTTCGTGGGCGAGGCGCAGCGGGTGCTGGAAAAACAGCTGAAACTTCCGGCCGGCTACTACGTCGCCTGGTCGGGGCAATGGGAGAACCAGGTGCGGGCCAAGGCGCGCCTGCAAATGCTGGTGCCGGCCGGCCTGCTGATCATCTTCATCCTGCTGTTCTTCACCTTCCACTCGGCGCTGGAGGCGAGCATGGTCATGCTTTCCGTCCCCTTCGCCCTGGTGGGAGGGGTCTACCTGGTGAAGCTCTTGGGCTACAACATGTCGGTCGCCGTCTGGGTGGGGTTCATCGCCCTCTACGGGATCGCCGTGGAGACCGGGGTGGTGATGGTCATCTACCTGCACGAGGCGCTGGACAAGAAGCTCATCAACGGGCCGTGCAGCGAGCAGGACATCTACGACGCCACCTTCGAGGGGGCGGTGCTGAGGCTGCGTCCCAAGCTCATGACCGTGGCGGTGGCGCTGCTGGGCCTGGTGCCGATCATGTGGTCGACCGGCACCGGCGCCGACGTGATGAAGCCGATAGCCGCCCCGATGATCGGCGGCATGCTCTCCTCGGCGGTCCACGTGCTGATCATGACTCCGGTGATTTTCGTGCTGATGAAGACGCGGGACCTGAAAAAAGGGAGGCTCAAATATTCAGGCATGAAGCACTAGGCGATTGAGCGATACCACAGAAGAATATGCAACTTCGGCTGTCTAATATTCCACAGCGTGCATGGGCTCAATGATTTAAAGCTCGTTATATCAGGTTGTTACATTTTGGCACGGCATGTGCTTTTTCAAAAACAAACATCTCGCAGCATTAATAAGGAGAGAACCTATGAAGAAACTGACCGTTCTGATCGCAGCAGCGCTTGCCTTTTCAGCCCCGATGGCCGCCTTTGCCATGGAGCACGACCACGGTTCCATGAAGATGGATCACGGCGAGCACGCGATGGACAAGGGGGATGTCGCCCACGAGGAGGTAGTCGACGGCGTGAAGGCGACTTTCAAGGTCATGAGCATGAAAGAAAATATGAAGGGTATGGAAATGCCCAAGGAGATGAAGGAGACCCATCACATCATGGTGGATTTCAAGGACGCCAAGAGCGGCAAGGTGCTGGCCGACGGTCAGGCGACGGTGAAGGTCCAGGGGCCGGACAAGGTCGCCCAGACCAAGGAGCTGATGGGCATGCAGGGCGGCTTCGGGGCGGATTTCGACCTTTCCAAGAAAGGGAAGTATGGCGTCATGTGCAAGTTTCAGTTGAAGGACGGCAAGGTGCGCAGCTCCAAGTTCTGGTACACGGTGAAGTAGCGCAACTGCAACTGCAGCACGCGTTCGCTGGTGGACAGCGGGAGCAAAGGTAATGGGCGATCCGGGAAAAGCGGGTCGCCCATTTTTTTGAGCTTGACTCTTGTGAATAGATGTGCAAAATGCACATCTATCTGAAACGTTTCTCCCGCAGCCACTTTTATTGGATCGCCAATCGATGCCCGATTTAACCACCAGCCAGGAAGCCGCCTCGATCACGCCGGGGCAGGATACGGTCCACACCAGGATCATGAGCCGCCTGTTGCTCCCGCTGGCGCGTCTTTGTCTTGCCCACGGCATTACCTTTGCGACGGTCGAGGAACAGCTGAAAAAGGCCTTCGTGAAGGAGGCGGAAGCCTTGCAGCCCGGCGCGCCGGTCTACGGCACGGTAAGCCGCATCAGCACCGCCACCGGCCTTACCCGCCGCGAGGTGACCCGCTTGTTCAAAGCCGATGCGCCGGTGCGCTCCACCAAGCCGCCGATCAGCACCGAAGTGTTCGCCCGCTGGACCACCGACGCCGCTTATCGCGACGGCGACGGCGCGCCCTTGGTGTTGAAACGGCAGGGAGGGGAGCCGAGCTTCGAGTCGCTCGCTCAGGCCATCACCCGCGACGTGCACCCGCGCAGCATGCTCGACGAGTTGGTCAGATTGGGGCTGGCGCGCTTTGACCAGGAGCTCGACTGCGTGGCGCTCACGGGTAAGGAATTCGTGCCCCGGGGCGACGGCCACCAGTTGCTCGGCCTGCTGGGAGACAACGTCGGCGACCATCTCGACGCCGCCGTAACTAACGTCTTGCAGGACGGCGGCAGGCACCACGAGCAGGCGGTCTTTGCCGACGAATTGTCCCGGGAGTCGATCAAGGAGTTGCACCCCCTGATCGTCGGGCATTGGAAGGCGCTGCGCGAAGCCATGGTGCCCAAAATCGTCTCCCTGATCGAATCCGATCGGCTCGCCGGACGCGCCCAGGATCAACGCCTGCGCATCGGGCTCTACAGCTTCGACGAACGCATGCCCGGCATCGAGACCGCCGACGAACCCTCGACCTGCCCCAATGCCCCCATAAGGAATCCAGAACATGAATAAATCCGTACTCCATCGAAAAAGGCGGGGAGGGCCGCGGCCTGCGTCCTCGGCGCTGCCCAGCCGGCCGGCGTCGTCCGCGGCGCGGCGCGCGCTTCTGGGGCTTTCGCTGCTGATCGCGACGCTGCTGTCGGCATGCAGTTCCGGCGATCAAACCGCAGGGGTCGGCACGGGCGGCACGGGAAGCCTGGCGAAATCGGTGTCGGGCAAGGTCGCGGACGGCTATCTCGTCAACGCCACCGTGTTCCTGGACCGAAACGGCAATTATCAATGGGACGCGGGCGAGCCCTTCACGACCACCGACCTGAACGGCGCTTATACCTTGCATGTAGACGCGGCGGACCTGGGCAACTATCCCATTGTCGCCCTGGCGATCCAAGGAGTGACGATCGACAAGGACACCAACCAGACGGTTGCCAACAGCTATGTGCTCAGCATGCCGAAAGAAAGCGTCAGCGGTACGGTGGCCGACAACTTCATAAGCCCCATCACCTCGCAGCTTCGCGAGATGATGGAAACGGGAAAATATCCGGACCTGCAACACGCAGGCAGCGCTCTGGCGGCGAATCTGGGACTGCCGCCCGGCACCGATCTGCTGGCCAATTACCTTGCCGCCAACAACGCGCCCATGCAGACCGCCGCCCAGAACATAGCGACTCTGATGGGAGGCCAAATGGCCCAGGTGCTCGGCATCAGCGGCTCGGTGGTGACGGTTGACGTCAATCGCTATCGCGGCATGATGGGGACCATTTTCAGCAATATGTCGTCGGTTCGCGGCCCGAACAACCAAGCGGGCCTGGCGCATCTCAACGACGCCATGGGAACGGTGCTGTCCAACACGCCTCCGACCAGCCCCGGAGAGCCGTATCGAAACATGTCCAGCGCCTTCCGAGGCATGATGGGCGGGATCAGCACCATAACCGCAGGCATGAGATAGTCTTGAGCGGCTCCCCGGATTCGGCCCGTGTGGCGCCGGGGCTGCCGCAGCAGAGTAACCACTTCAGGGATCGTCGATACGGAAGTTTCACCTCAAACCAAAAAGGAGAACGAACATGAACAAACAGTTTTTGGCAGCGGCAACCCTTCTCACGGTCGGCCTGATCGCCGGATGCGGCAGCAACGGCAGCCAGACGGCCTCGATTTCCGGCACGGTGGCCGACGGCTACCTGGCCAACGCCACGGTATTCCTGGACAAAAACGGCAACATGCAGTTGGATGCGGGCGAGCCGTCGGCAATGACGGATGCAACGGGCGCCTACACCTTGAAGGTCGATCCCGCCGATGTGGGGAAGTATCCGATCGTCGCCATGGCGGTAGCCGGCCAGACCATCGACATGGATAATCCCGGACAGACCGTCGCCAAGAGCTATGCGCTGAGCATGCCTCCCGCAGCCGTAACGGGCGTGGTCAACAGCAACTTCATCAGTCCGGTGTCGTCCATGCTGAAGCAGATGATGGACAGCGACCCGACCCAAACTCCCGAGGCGGCGATGAACGCTTTGAAAGCCAAGCTCGGCATGCCGACCGGGGCGGGGACGGATCCGAAGAGCGTGCTCGAAGACTACATGGCGGCCAAGAATGAGGGGATGCACGCCGCCGCGCAGAATATTGCGCAGGCCATGGGGCAGACCCCGCAGGTCATGGGCGCCGGCGGCACGGTCGACGTGAACCGCTATCGCGGCATGATGGGGGCGATTTTCGGCAACATGTCGTCGATCAAAGCCGCCAACCCCCAAGCCGACATGCCGGCCATCATGGCGAAGATCAATACGGTGATGCAGGGCGTGCCGGCCGCGGCGCCGGGGCTCCCCTTCAAAAACATGACCACCGCCTTCCGCAAGGGGATGATGGGCGGCAAGGGCATGTAAGCCGCCGATGCTCCCTCCTGCTCGATTTCCTCCCATAAAGGGCACTGCCGTTAAGTTGGCTCGTGCCTTAGTAGTTCTCCCCCTTCCTCCTTCGCCAAGGCTTCGGCGGACGAGCCCTTTATGGGAGGGGGTTGGGGGGAGGGAGAGCTTCGCGAGCTTTCCACCCTTTCCCCAAACCGTAGGTTGCGTTGAACGGGTGCATCGTGAAACGCAACGTTACTTCGGCGCCATCACCCGTATCTTGGCGCCAGCACCGCTGCTCTACGCCATCATCGCAACGTCGCGTTTCGCGCCTCAACGCGACCTACGTGGGCTCGGCAAGAGCTTAAATTAGCGACAGGATCCTTGATGGGAGGGTTGGGGTGGAAAGCTCGCGAAAGCTCTCCCTCCCCCAGCCCCCTCCCATGAAAGGCGAAAGCGTCCGCAAAGGTTTGTACCGGAGATTGTCGTACATGACGCGCACCCTCTTCATCCTGCCGCTGTTGATCCTGCTTCTTTTCCAAGACGCTTCCTTTTCATGCGCCGCCATTTCCCTCCCGCGTACCGGCCAGACATCCTGTTGGGATGCCGCTGGCGCCGCTGTTTCCTGTCTCGGCAAGGGACAGGACGGTGAGTCGCAGGCGGGAGCGGCTTGGCCCGCTCCGCGCTTTGTGGACAATGGCGACCAGACCATGAGCGACAAGCTGACCGGCCTCGTCTGGAGCAAAGACGCCAATCCGGCCAAGGCGGTCAAGACCTGGCAGCAGGCGCTTACTTACCTCAAAACCCTCAACAGCCAGAGCCAGGGCTATCTGGGACACAACGACTGGCGATTGCCCAACGTCGCTGAGCTGCGCAGCTTGGCCAGCGCTCAGCAAACCAGCCTCGCGACTTGGCTCGACTCTCAAGGGTTCGCCAATGCCCAAGCCGACAGCTATTGGTCCTCCGACAGCGATGCGCTCTATCCCGCCCATGCCTGGTGCGTCGTCATGGACAGCGGCTACCTGGACAGTCATGCCAAAACGGGGAGCGGCTATCTGTGGCCGGTGCGTGGAAAATCCGAGACCTCGGCCGCTGCGCCGCTTGCCAAGACCGGTCAAACCTTGTGCTGGGACGCGGCCGGCGCAATCGTCTCCTGCGCCGGCACCGGCCAGGACGGCGAGTCGCAGACCGGCGTAGCCTGGCCTGCCGCTCGATTCACCGACAACGGCGACCGGACCGTGACCGACGCACTGACCGGGTTGATCTGGTCAGGCGACGCCAATGCGATGCCGGCCCGCGACCCGTCCTTCGACCGGGATTACCTCCCGGCCAATGCCTGGGAATCGGCAAACGACGGGGAGGTTTCCTGGCAGCACGCCCTGGATTACCTCACAAAGCTGAACAACGAACGGTACTTAGGCTACAACGACTGGCGACTTCCCAACCGGGAGGAACTGGCCAGCATGATCGACTGGCAAGCCGGCTATCCGGCGATCTGGCTCGATCTCTACGGCTTTACCAACGTCGCGGCCGACTACTACTGGTCTTCCAGCAGCGACCCCTTGTACACCGATGCCGCCTGGTTCGTTGATATGGGGAGCGGCTACATCGACAGCTACTACAAGAGCGACAATCACTACGTCTGGCCCGTGCGCAGCAAGGCCGGTCAGAGCGTCGATTTCGCCCCGCCGGCCGCGGCCGTCTACGGCGACGGCGCCATCCCCCTGACCGCCAGCGCTTCCTCGAACCTTCCGGTGAGCTTCACCCTGGTGAGCGGGCCGGCCGTCCTCGCCAACAACCTCCTTACCATTACCGGCGTCGGAACTGTCACCGTCAAGGCGAGCCAGCCGGGAAGCGCCGGTTATTTTCCAGCCCCTGATGTGACCAAAACCATCGCCGTAGCGGCCAGGCAACTCACCGTCGCCGCCGGGAACGCCGGCCGAGCCTATGGAGACGCGAACCCGGCCAATCCCGGCTTTACCGCGTCCGGTCTGGTCGGCAGCGACGCCGTCGGGAGCGTGATTTACAGCTACGCCGCAAGCGCGACCGCAACCGCCGCCGTCGGCAGCACCCACGGCATCGCCGTGAGCAACGCCGTCTTCGCCTCGGGTTCGGCCTCCAATTACAGCATCATCTACCTGCCGGGGACGCTGACTATACTCGCCCCGGCAAGCTATGCCGTTGCCGGCAGCGTCAGCGGCGGCGCCGGAGTCGGCGGCCAAATAGAGTGCAGCACGCCGGTCATCGTCGGTCGGACCACCACCTGCACCCTGACCCCCGACGCCGGTTACAGGCTCGTTGGGGCGAGCGGCTGCGGCGCCGGCCAACTGAGCGGAGCCGTCTATACCACGGCGGCCGTAACCGGCGATTGCACCGTTCTTGCGCAATTCGCCGTGATCGCACCCGGCGACTGCGACGCCGACGGCGCCGTTACCGCCTTCGAGCTGCAAAACTCCATCGACATGTTCTTGGGATTGAAGCCGGTGCAGCGGTGCGTGGACCTGGACAACAGCGGCGGCGTCGACGCCGGCGAACTGCAGAAGGTGGTGGTCGGCTTTCCCGGCCAGTAACCAATCTGTTGAACGGTCCGATTATTTGTCGTACAGTGAGCGGGCGAAAACGCAGCCACAATCGGGGAACCGAGACAATCGAGGGAACGCGATATGAGCCCACCGGCAAAAGCGAAGAATGGCGCTGAAAAGTTCAGTTATGCCGACTACCTGACCTGGCCCGACGAGGAGCGTTGGGAGATCATAGCCGGCGTGGCGTTCGATATGACCCCCGCGCCGCTATTCGCCTTTCCCGATTTGGAGCTGCAACTGTGGGAGGTTTTCGGCAAGGAGCTGCCGGCGTTGGAGGAAGCTGCGGGGTAAGACAACTACTCGCCGCGAAGACGCGGAGAGCGCGAAGAAATTCTAAATCGCTATGTAGGAACAGGGCGAATACAAGATTCGCCCCTACAGTCTGAAGGGGACTGGCTCCGCAAAAACGCGGTGCCGGTCCCCCTCTTGCCGTCGGGGCGAACCTTGGTTCGCCCTGTCTTTGTTTTGTTGTACCCGCTGGCCGGTTTGGCTTGGATTTTTTTCGCGCTTTTTGTGCTTTTTCGTGGCCAAAAGCCTTTCCGGTTTTAGTCGATCAGCTTGCCGATGCTCCCGAAGCGGACGCGGAACTTGTCTTTATCCCACGACCAGTACTTGATGAAAGCCAGCCCTTTGATCTTGTCCATGGAGACGAACCCCCAGAAGCGGCTGTCGTAGGAGCGGTCCCGGTTGTCCCCCATGACGAAGTAGGAGCCGGGCGGAACCTTGACCGGATCCTTGTTGTCCCGGGGCTGCAGCTCCCTGGGGATGGTGTCCAGTTCCTTGTGGATCTCGTGCGGATTGGCGTAGAGCTTGCCGTTCACGTACACCCGCTTGTCCTTCACCTCCACTGTGTCGCCGGGAGTGCCGACCACGCGCTTGATGAAATCCTTGGAGGGGTCCTCCGGGTATTCGAAGACGATCACGTCGCCCTGGCGCGGGTCCCGGAACTTCATTACCCGGTTGCCGCCGGTGAAGGGGATCTTCGAGCCGTAGATGAACTTGTTGACCAGGATATGGTCGCCGATGGCCAGCGTGTCCTCCATGGAGCCGGAGGGGATCTTGAAGGCCTGCACGATGAAGGTGCGGATCACCAGCGCCAGCAGGACGGCGATCAGGATCGATTCGGCGTACTCCCTGACGATGTGCTTTTCCTTGATCGGCTTGGCCGCAGGCTGCGCCGGTTTCTCGCTGACAAGGTTTTTTAAGTCTTCCATGGTTAGCGGTTTCCCCTTTTGTTAATCTGAACTACCCGTCAATCTGAACTACCCGTCAATCTGAATTACCCCTCGACCTTCAGTATCGCCAGGAACGCCTCCTGCGGAAGCTCCACGTTGCCGACGTTCTTCATGCGCTTCTTCCCTTCTTTCTGCTTTTCCAAGAGCTTTCTTTTCCTGGTGATGTCGCCGCCGTAGCACTTGGCCAGCACGTCCTTACGCATCGCCTTGACCGTCTCGCGGGCGATGACCTTGACGCCGATGGCCGCCTGGATGGCGATCTCGAACATCTGGCGGGGGATCAGCTCCTTCATCTTGGAAACCAGCTCCCGGCCGCGGTAGTAGGCCTTGTCCTTGTGGATGATGAGGGAGAGGGCGTCTACCACCTCGCCGTTGATCATGATGTTCAGGCGCACCAACTCGCTTTGCCGATAGTCCAAAAGCTCGTAGTCGAGCGAGGCGTACCCCTTGGTGATCGATTTCAGCCGGTCGTAGAAGTCGAGCACCACCTCGTTCAACGGCAGCTCGTACACCACCATGACCCGGGTCGGCGTCAGGTATTTTATTTCGCGCTGCACGCCGCGCTTCTCCTCGCAAAGGGCCAGGATGCCCCCTACGAAGTCGTTGGGGACATGGATGGAGGCGAGGATGAAGGGCTCCTCCAGGTAGGCGATCTCGCCTGCGCTCGGGAGCTGGTTGGCGCTTTGGATGGTGACCATGCTGCCGTCGGGCTTGTGCACGCGGTAGACGACGGTGGGCGCGGTGGTGATCAGCTCCAGGTTGAACTCGCGCTCCAGCCGCTCCTGGATGATCTCCATGTGCAAAAGGCCAAGGAAGCCGCAGCGAAAGCCGAAGCCCAGCGCCAGCGAGGTTTCCGGGTCGTAGGAGAAGGAGGAGTCGTTCAGCTTCAGTTTGGCGAGCGCGTCGCGCAACTGCTCGTACTGCGAGGTGTCGATCGGGTACAGGCCGGAGAAGACCATGGGCTTCACCTCCTTGTAGCCGGGGAGCGCCGCGTCGCAGGGGGTGTGCAGCAGGGTGACGGTATCGCCCACCTTGGCGTCGGAGACGTCCCGGATGCCGGCGATGATGAAGCCGACCTCGCCGGCGGAAAGCGCCGCCACCTCGCGCATCTCGGGCGAGAAAACGCCGGCCTTCAGCACTTCGTGGGTCTTCTTGTTCGACATGAGCTGGATCTTGTCGCCCTTTTTCACGCTGCCGTCGATGATCCTCACCAGGATGATCACCCCTTGGTATTGGTCGTACCAGGAATCGAACAACAGCGCCTTCAGCGGCTTGGCGGGGTCGCCGACGGGAGGCGGGATCTTCTTGACGATCTCTTCCAGGATCTCCTTGGTGCCGATCCCCTCCTTGGCGGAGGCGAGCACCGCGTCGTGGGTGTCCAGGCCGATGATCTCCTCGATCTCGCGTTTGACGCGCTCGGGCTCGGCGGCGGGGAGGTCGATCTTGTTCAGCACCACGAAGACTTCGAGGTTACTGTCCAGCGCCAGGTAGACGTTGGCGAGCGTCTGCGCCTCGACGCCTTGCGAGGCGTCCACCACCAGCAGCCCGCCTTCGCAGGCGGTGAGCGAGCGGGAGACCTCGTAGGTGAAGTCGACGTGACCCGGCGTATCGATCAAGTTGAGGACGTAGTCCTTGCCGTCGTCGGCGCGGTAGTTGAGCCGCACTGTCTGCGCCTTGATGGTGATGCCGCGCTCGCGCTCCAGATCCATCTTGTCCAGGAACTGGTCTTGTTTTTCGCGCGAGGAGACGGTGCCGGTGAATTCCAGGAGACGGTCGGCGAGGGTGGACTTGCCGTGGTCGATGTGGGCGATGATGGAAAAGTTACGTATGTGCTCGATTACCATATTGTCCTTTATCATGCGGAGGTTAACTCATGAAGGATATAGAAGTGACGCCTGATTGTAAAGCGATTTCGACGCTTCCGCGGGGCTTCAGCGGAGACCGGCGCGATCCCGGCGCGCGGGCCTGCAAGGTCCGGCTTGCAGGCGGTCGGCCGGCGGGTGTAAAATTATCACGAGTTGCAACCGGCGGCGCAGATGCTAAAGTTTTCGGTTTTCCGGGAAAAGCTTTGAACCGCGAAGACGCGAAGTGCGCGAAGAAAACCAGAACTGGAGAGGAGGAGCTGTCATGCACATCGTTCCGGAAGTAATCCCAGCGTATACCCCGCCAGATTTCACTGCACCGGAACTGGCGCAGGCGCCGGCGGCTCGCGTCGCACCCGCTCCGGCGGACGGCGTCCTGCCGGACAATTACCACGGCACCTCCAACCATCCCGAATACCTGCGCCTGGAGAGCGGCGCATGGCTTTTGGCGCCGCAAAGCCGCATGGATTCGGTGCTGGTGCTGCGCGGCAGCGATCTACAGGTGCTGGAGGCGCGCCGGGTCAGGGAGGGGGACCCGGTGGTGATCGGCCGCACCGAGAACGGCGAGGAGGGGATCTTCGTACACGTGTTCGGCTTCGAGCCGCTCAACGAGAGCGCCCCGGACAAATTCTCCTTCCGCAACCGCGGCACGCGCGAGACCCCTTTTTCGCGCTCCTACGACGACCTCTACAAACTTTTGCGCCACGACCGCGAACACGGCTATATCGTCTGGGTGCTGGGGCCGGCGGTCGCCTTCGATATGGACAGCCGCGCCGCCATGCAGGGGCTGATCGAAAACGGCTACTGCCAGGCGCTGATGGCCGGCAACGCCCTCGCCACCCACGACCTGGAGGCGGCGCGTTTCCGCACCGGGCTCGGGCAGGATATCTATACCCAGACCGTGCTGCCGCTGGGCCATTACAACCATCTGGACATCATCAACGAGGTGCGCAAGCGGGGGAGCATTCACCGGACCATCGAGGAGTTGCGGTTGAGGGACGGCATCATCTACGCCTGCGAGAAAAAAGCGGTCCCCTACGTGCTGGCCGGTTCCATCCGCGACGACGGCCCGCTCCCGGAGGTGATCGCCGACGCCTACCAGGCGCAGGACGCCATGCGGGTGCATGCGCGCCGAGCCACCACCGTGATCGCCCTGGCGACGCAACTGCACTCGATAGCCTTCGGCAACATGGTGCCCAGTTACCTGATCGAGGCGGACGGCAAGGTCAGGCCGGTTTTCTTCTATGTGGTGGACATGACGGAATTCTGCGTGGACAAGCTGGCCAATCGCGGCTCGGCGCAGGCGGTGGCGATCCTCACCAATGCCCAGGATTTCATTGTGAACCTGTGGAACAACTTGAAGGGATGAGGGGCGTCGAGGAGGGGGGCGATGAATAAAAAAATCAGGATCATAGGCGTGCCGGTGGACTTGGGACAGGCGCAACGCGGCGTGGATCTGGGTCCCGGCGCCCTGCGCTATGCGGGGATCGCCGCGCGCCTTTCCGGGCTCGGTTATCAGGTGGAGGATGCGGGGAACGTCCAGGTGCCGGTGCGCGATACCCTGGAAGCAGAGCGCCATCAACACTATCTTCCATCCATCCTGAAGGTCTGCGAGGCGGTCTATCGGGCCGGCCGGGCGGCGGTCGAGGAAGGGCGCATCCCGGTTTTTCTGGGGGGCGATCACTCGCTGGCCATAGGCTCCGTAGGCGGAGTCACCCACCACCTGCCCGCCGGTTTGATCTGGGTCGATGCCCACGGCGACTTCAACACCCCGCAGACCACCCCGTCCGGCAACATCCACGGCATGTGCGTAGCGGCGCTGCTGGGAGAGGGCTTTCCCGAATTGACGCGGGTAGGGCGAGAGGGCGCAAAACTGGGCGTCTTGGACGTGGTCATGATCGGCGTTCGGGAACTCGACCCGCAGGAGAGGCTGCGGCTGCGCGCCAGCGGCATCGCCGTCTTCACCATGCGCGACGTGGACGAGCGCGGCATGGCCTGCGTGGCGCGCGAGGCGTTGGGTAAACTGAGCCACCTTAAGCGCCTGCACGTAAGCCTCGACCTGGACAGCCTGGACCCCCTGGAAGTCCCGGGGGTGGGCACCACCGCTCCCGGCGGCCTCACCTACCGCGAGGCGCAGCTGCTGATGGAGATCATTGCCGACACCGGCCAGGTGACCTCCCTGGACCTGGTGGAGATCAATCCCATACTGGACCTGCGCAACAGGACAGCCGAAGTCGCCGTCGAGCTAGCCGCCACCTTGTTGGGAAAAAGCATCATCTGAACAGCCGCATGTTCCAGGCACGCCCCCCTTTGAAGTCCTCCGCCGCCCGATCTAACTCCAAAGCCTGCACGGCTTCCGCTCCCTCACCGGCAAAACGCCAACGCCTCGCCGCAATTCTCCCTGAGCTTTTAGTTAATGTGTAGATAATTAACTAAAATTTAACAAGTTCGCGTATGCCGCCAGCTTTGAAGCGGCGGGCGGTGAGCCCGCGATACTTGTTCGTATCGAAGCTTACTATTGCAAGGAAGCAGCGGCGGGTGGTTAAGTTAATTTAATTCTCTTTTTTGTTGCTTCCAAACGTCTTTATAGTTAAAATTTTTCCGAAAGATAGATAGGTTTGCCTGCCGACGAGTCGCACTATCAAGCGTATCCGCCCATCCTGCCCACAAACTACTAAAATTTAAAGTTTTAAAGCCTGATGCCGATAGAGTAATTCGAAAATAAAATTTTGTTCTAGCTTTTTAAGGTTTTTATCTCACGAAGAGCGCGGCCGGACTACCGCGCACTCTTTTGGCAATCGACCCATAACCTTAGAGGAGAACGAACATGAAAAAGCTGATTATCCTGTTGATGGCCGCAATTTTTTGCCTGGGATCGACCAGCGCCAAGGCCGACGACCGCGATACCGCCGTGGCGCTGGTGAAGAAAGCGGTGGCCTTTTACAAGGCAAACGGCGCCGAGAAGCTGATCGAGGAAGCCAGCAACCCCAAAGGGCAGTTCGTCGACGGCGCTTTCTACGTGTTCGTCATGGACAAGGACGCCTTCATGCTGGCGCACCCGATGAATGCCAGCTTGATCGGCACGCCCAACATCCAGTTGCAGGACGCCAACGGCAAGTTCTTCTGCAAGGAGATGGTTGCCGTAACCAAAAGCGCGGCGGGCGCCGGCTGGGTCGACTACATGTTCAAAAATCCCAAGACCAACGAGATTGCGCCGAAATCATCCTATGTGGAGCGTGCCGACGACTTCATCGTCGGTTGCGGAGTTTATCGCAGGTAACCTTTTCTCGGGTGGGAGGTGAGAGGTGAGAGCTATGAAGAACGTGATTATTCTGCTGATCGCTGCGTTTTTTTGCCTGGCGTCCACGAGTGTCAGGGCCGACGACCGTGCCACGGCTGTGGCGCTGGTGAAGAAAGCGGTGGCTTTTTACCAGGCAAACGGCGCCGAAAAGCTGATCGAGGAAGCCAGCAACCCCAAAGGGCAATTCGTCGAAGGCGCTTCCTATGTCTTCGTGATGGACAAGGACGCCTTCATGCTGGCGCATCCGATGAACGCGAGCATCGCCGGCACGGCCACCATGAAGTTGCAGGACGCCAACGGCAAGTTCTTCTGCAAAGAGATGGTAGAGGTTGCCAGCAGCAAGGGGGCCTGGGTCGATTACATCTCTTTCAAGAACCCCAAGACCAACGAAATGGCGCCCAAATCAACCTACGTGGAGCGCATCGACGACTTCATCGTCGGCAGCGGAATTTACCGGAAGTAAGCCGACCGGCGTAACCGGAAGTATCGATCGGAATTTACCTGAAATAAGCCGATCGGAGTATGCTTGAAGGCCGGGTCGGTTAACGTAGACAAGCAGCGCCAGGCATAATTTGCAGAGCACGGAGGGAGGCAGAGATGACTATCCGGACCAAACTGATCATCAACGTGGGAAGCGTCATCCTGATCATTGCCGCCATCGTCATGGCCAGCACCAGGGGCATGCGCTCCGTCCAGACCCATATCTGGGCTCTTACCCAGAAAAGCACCCCGTTCCAGATAAAGACCATAGAACTGGACAAGGCGGTGCAAGGGGTGGTGTCGGGGCTGGGCGGCGCGCAGATCGCCCGTTCCCAGGCGGAGTTGAAGGGCGCGCAGTCGGAGGTGGAGCGCTCCATTGCCGAGGTCGGGCGCATCGCCGAAGAGATCAACGCCATCTCGGCAGGGCAGGGAACCGGAGTGCTGTCGGAGCTGGAGGGGACCTCCCGCGAGCTGTTGTCCGCCGCGGGCGAACGGCTGAAGGCGCAGACGGAGACTGAGGCGGCGGCGGCCGCGGCTCGGGAAAAACTCAAGGAATCCCAGGCCCTGCTGAAATCTCTCGACGAGCGGGCGGTCAAGCTGCAGAAAACCGCCGGGATGCAGTTCAAATCCTCGCTGGCCGAGATGAAGAAGGGCACCGCCACCATGCAGGACGCCCAGGCCCTTACCAATCTGCTCACCAACATGCAGCTCATCACCGTGCAGATCGTCAAGGAAGAGAAGAAACTGTTGATGTTTTCGCTGAAAAGCAAGGCCAACGCCGAGCTCAACAGGGCCGCGCAGAATCCGTACCTGAAGTTGTCCCCGCAGATTCGGGAGGGTTTCGCGAGCCTCAAGCAGCGGGTCGCCGAGTTGATCGCCGCCAAGGGAAGCTATTTCGCCATGCAGGGGACCGAGGCGGTCGACAAGTCGGCGGCGGAAACCGACGGGGTGGTCTCCAATCTGCTCATTCATCTGGATGCGGAGCTGAGCAAGCAGAAGAACGGCTACTTAGCCGAGGCCAAGCGGCAGGACGAGGCCTTCGCCAGTTTGAACGCCGCCAGCGCGGTGCTGGTGGGGGGGAAGGAGCTGAGCGCCCTGGGGCAAACCATGCAGGCGCTCTCGGTGAGCCTCGCCTCGGCGACGACGGCGGCCGAGGTGGACGCCATCACCCTCCAACTGAAGGCTTGCTTTGAACGCGCCCAGGTGATCGGCAAGGAACTTCCCGCCCTGCTGGCCTCCTTGAAGGCGAAAGACGACGCCAATCTGGTGCGCCGGGCGGTGGCCGGCTTGCAGGGCATACGCGATCTGACGACCGGCGACGGCGGCATGGCGGCCAAGGTGAGGCGCGGCATCGAGCTGAACGCCAAGGCGCACGCCATGGGAGTGAAGCTGCAACAGACTTCCAGCACCCAGACCAAGAAGGGGCAGGAAAACGTGCAGGCTGCCCGCGGCGATCAGGATAACGCCATCAAGGCGGTCAATTCCTCGCTGAAGAGCAACCAGGCGCTGATACTTTGGAGCGGGGCCCTGGCGGTGGTGTTCGGGCTCGGCTTCGGGCTTTGGATCTACCGCTCCATCAGCGGGCCGCTCAGCAGGCTGTCGACGGTGGCCGCCGAGATCGAGCGCACCGGCGACTTCTCCCGACAGAGCGAGGCCCGGGGCAACGACGAGGTGGCAAAGACGGTGCGGGCCTTCAACAGCCTTTTGAGCACCATGCACCAGGTGTTGGGCGAAGTGAACCGGGTCTTGGGAGACCTTGCCGGGGGGGACTTGCGCAGCGCCGTGCGCATCGAGGCCAAAGGCGACCTGGACAGCCTGAAGCAGCGGCTGAACGGCACCATCGCCACCTTGAACCATACCGTGACCGAGATCCGCAGCCAGGCGAAGCTGTCCGCGACGGCGTCGGACGAATCCTCGGAGTCGGTCAACAAGGTTGCCGGCGCCGCCCGCCAGCAATTGGACGCGGTGTCGCGCCTGGCGACGGCGATGCAGCAGACCGGCGCGGTGATCGCCGAGATAGCCGGCAACGCGGACGTCGCCAGCAACCAGGCCCGCTCCTCGACCCAACTGGTCAACGCCGGCCGCGGCAAGATCGAGAGCATGTCGCGCTCCATGACCTCCATCTCCAGCAACTCCGACAAGATCAGCGATCTCACCGGCATGATCATCGACATCGCCGACCAGACCAGCCTCTTGGCCTTGAACGCCGCCATCGAAGCGGCCAGGGCAGGGGAGCACGGGCGGGGATTCGCGGTGGTGGCCGACGAGGTGGCCAAGCTCTCCTTGCGGGTGACGACGCTGGCCAAGGACATCTCCTCGGTGGTGAAAGTCTCGGTGAAGGAGTCGTTGCAGGCGGTGCATCAGACCGAGGAGATGCGCTCCGAGATGGACAAGATCTCGCTCTCCTCCGGGGAGATCGACGAGCTGTTGCAGCGGATCGCCATAGCCATCGAGGAGCAGAACGCCACGGTGGCCTCGATCACCGTCGACGTCGGCACCTTAAGCCACATTGCCCAGAGCAACGCCGCCTCCTCCGACGAGCTGGCCGTTTCCCTGTCGCAACTGGCGCACGCCGCCGACAACGTCAACCAGCAGGCCTCCCGGTTCCAGACCTAGGGAGGGGGAGAAACGGCGAGGCGCGAATCGGACCTGACGCGTTACGTTGAACGGGTGCATCGTGAAACGCAACATAGCCATGGCGCCGGCAACCCGACCTGGCGACTCCAAGCTCCGTGCTTTTCGAATTTTCTGCAAATATAAAAAGGCCCCCTTTTCAAAGGGGGCCTTTCTCTTTAGCCGGCAATGCCTACATGCCTCGGTTGCCTCACCGCAACCTACACGGTGAATACCCGGTCCCATCATTGCCAACTTTTTCGAAGTTGAGACTTTGAAAGCTGACTCCATTGCCCACACGATATTGTCCTTTGACTTCTATCATGAGCAAGATGTATATTGTCGCCGTGATTATTGGAAGTTTAGGCGAGTTGAGCCTTTTTCGCTCAACACTCTGATTGTCATGTTATCTGGCGAATTAGTTTATACACATCGGATGCTTACCTCAAGGGTCCGGTTCTGCCCGGTTTGGCGGGCATGAATATGGGCAGTTGAGCCTTTTCGGCTCATCAACGAGTTGAGCAAAAGCAAATGAAGAGGCCAGAATGATTAAAACACTCGTTACCCTCCTTTTGCTGACGACTGCACTATTCACTGCATCAGCAGATGCAGGGCTTCGCCCGCCAAAAGAGAACTCAGCTGAAGGCATCGTATTCAAATTGTACAAAGACTATGCATGGGAAGCAGTAATGGCAGCAGGATACGACGGCTTGATGCAGCAACCTCCGCAGATTCTGAAGCAATACTTCGACATCAATCTTACCGCCCTCATCCTCCGAGACAGGAAATGCTCAGACAAAGGCGAAATATGCCGACTTGATTTTGTCCCGGTCTGGGCCTCTCAAGATCCAGCCGCAGTCGACTTGACGGTGGAAAAAACAAAGAGTAAAGACATCATAAAGGTGAAATTCCGGTATCCAAGCAACAACGAGAAAATCGAGTTGAAGTACCGGGTGACCAGGACCCCGAAAGGGTGGCGTATAAGCGATATTGCCGGAAAAGATTGGTCGCTGCTGGCAATCCTTTCCGCGCCGGAATGATGCTCAACCAGCGGCGGCACCCGGTCTTCGCTCCGCTCCGCCGGTGCGCCTTGAGGCCGTTGGTTCAGAAACGGAAAACCTGAAATAAAATCAGAGACATAGAACGCAGATCGAATTCGATATAATCGCGGATCGAAACGGATTAAACTGAAACCTTGGACGTAAGAACTAGGCCGGTGAGAGGGAGGGTGAAGAGCATGAAATCACTGAAATATGTCGTTTATCAAGACGGGAAATACTTTGTATCGCAATGCCTGAACGTCGATGTTTCCAGTTTCGGGAAAACTATTGATGAGGCAGTAAAGAAACTAGAAGATGCAGTGGAACTCTATATGCGAGACGATCTACCGCATGAAGATTCCTTCTTCCATGAAATAGGGGCCGCGTTGGTTGGTGAGATGACCATCCATGCCTAAACTCTATTCGTCTCGGCACATCAACCCTCCCTCTCTCCGCCACGATGTTGGACGAGAAAATTAACAGCAGGGTATGGTGGCAAATATTCCAGGCGCACAACCGGATATAAAATTTTCAAGCCCTTGTGCTGGAAGCTCATGACTATGGGTGCTAAATTAAAACTGTAACCAGTTGGGTTGCAAGTGGATAAATGTGGAGGTTTCAACCAGCGCCATGACCGGCCACGTCGGCAGTCTTGAGGCGTTGAATAGGTGCACACTTTAGTGCCTCGCGCGCCACAAAAACTCCCCACTTCGATGACGAAGCTCTCCCCTTCGATGACGAAACTCTCCCCTTCGATGACGAAACTCTCCCCTTCGATGACGAAGCTCTCCCCTTCGAGGGCGAAGCTCTCCCCTTCGAAGAAGAAGCTTTCCCCTTCGAAGAAGAAGCTCTCCCTATTGAGGAAGAAACTCACCCTATCGAGGAAGAAACTCACCCTATCGAGGAAGAAACTCACCCTATTGAGGAAGAGGCTCTCCCCATTGAGGAAGAGGCTCTCCCCATTGAGTATGAAGCTCCCCCTGTCGTGCCGGAAGCGGAGCGCGGCCGAAGCTATCGGTATTTTCGATGCAAAGCATCGCAGTATCAATTTTGATAATTTGCTTTAAGATTCCGGATTTGCTATAAAACGGCTGTCGCTACTGCTGCCGATCGACTGGGCAGTTCCTCCTTGGTCATTTACGTCCATGAGGATTTGGCGACTTTAGCTTGACCCTGGCGCATCTTCGAACGATCTCATCGTCTAATGGTTAGGACGCTGGCCTCTCACGCCGGTAATAGGGGTTCGAGCCCCCTTGGGATCACCAAAAAAGAACAGGGTCAGGTGCTTTTCCGGATTTTTCCGGTAACAACTCGCTTCAAACCGGTTTTAACCGGGCCGCTAGCTCAGTTGGTAGAGCAGTAGACTCTTAATCTTCTGGTCGCCGGTTCGATCCCGGCGCGGCCCACCATTTTTCAAAAAGTCTCGGATGGCCTTGGCTTCCAGGCAGCGATTGCCGAGCCATGGCTGAGAAAGGAGATACTGAATGAGCGCTACGTTCGAGTTTAAACCCAATATTCTCGGCTTTTTATGCAATTGGTGCTGCTACGCCGGGGCCGACTTGGCCGGAGTCTCCCGCATGCAGTACCCTGCCACCATGAAGATCATACGGCTCATGTGCTCCGGCCGGGTCGATGCGGAGCATATACTGCGCGCTTTCTCAAACGGCGCGGATGGCGTGTTCATCGGCGGTTGCTGGCTTGGCGAATGCCACTACGTCACGGAAGGCAATTACGATGCCTTGAGCATGATGCATCTGTGCAGGGAGGCGATGAAACGGGTGGGAATCAACCCGGAGCGGCTCAGACTCGAATGGGTCTCCGCTTCCGAGGGAATCCGTTACGCCCAAGTCGTCACCGAGTTCACCGAGAAGTTGAAACAGCTCGGTCCCATCGGCGTGGGCGAGGGACTTGATGAAAACGCGCTCCAGTTCAAGTTGAAAGCGCTCGGTAAACTGATCCCTTATCTGAAGCTGGTGGAGCGGGAGAGGCTGCGGGTGCGTTTTGATAACAACGAAGGGTATGCCGAATATTTCGCCGGCGAAGAGTTTCACCGCCTCTTTGACGAGCTGGTGGCGGATAACTTGTCCATTAGCCAAATCATGCTGCTCCTCGGGGAAAATTCGCGAACGACCGGGGATCTCGCCGAGGCTCTGAGCCTGAATCCGTCCGAGGTTTCGAGGCATCTTAAAAGTTCGATCCGGCATGGATGGGCCAGGTACGACGAGGGCTCGAAGCGCTTCGCTCACGCCTAGTGTATCCGCTCCTTCCCAAACCAGCGCGGGTTGGATGCGGACGGGCTCGATCCGTTATGGACACGCCGGCTTTGCCGATTTTTCCATGAAAATAAAAAGGCCCCCTTTGCCGAAAAAGGGGGCCTTTCGCTTTGCCTGTCAATGCCTGCCGCTTGGGTGCCGCTAATGGGGCAGGATGCGCTGCAGGGCCTTGCTGAGATCCTCGATGACGTAGGGTTTTAACACCATCCCCTTGAAGCCGAAGCCCCGGTAATCGGACATGACCGGATCGGTCGAATAGCCGGAGGAAACCAGGGCGTTTACTTCCGGATCGAGCTCCAAAAGGAGCCCCACGGCCTCCTTGCCCCCCATCCCGCCCGGTATGGTCAGGTCCATGATCACCGCGTCGAAACGCTTCTTTTCCCGCAGGGACTCCTCATAGAGCGCGACGGCCTGCGCGCCGTCCTCGGCGAACATTACCTCGTAGCCCAACAGGCTCAAAAGCGCCCCGGCGATGTCGCGAATCATCTCCTCGTCGTCCATGACCAGGATGCGCCCGGAACCGGCGATCGGCCTCCCCCAGTGCTGCGCCTGCTGCGCGCTGTTTTCCGGGGAAGCCGGCAGATAGACGTGGAAGGTGGTCCCCCGCCCGGACTCGGACTCCACCGTGATGCAGCCTTCGTGGTTCTTGACGATGGAATAGGAGGTGGCCAGCCCCAGCCCGCTCCCTTTCTCCTTGGTGGTGAAATAGGGATCGAAGATCCTGGGGACGTTCTCGGCGGCGATGCCGGTGCCGGAGTCGCAGATGCTGATGTGGACGTAATTGCCGTTTTGCAGCGGCAGCCCGTCTTGGCCGGTGACTTTCTCGTTTTTGGCGTTGACGAAAATCTGCCCGCCCCCCGGCATCGCCTGGTCGGCGTTGATCAACAGGTTGTGGATCACCTGGCTGATCTGCCCGGTGTCCATGTTCCCCTGCCACAGATCCTCGGGTATGTCGAAACAGCAGCGGACATTGGAGCCGCGCAGGGCGAACTTGGAGAGATCGGTGAGTATCTCCTGAAAGGAGGAGGTCTTCATCACCGGCGCGCCTCCCTTGGCGAAGGTCAGCAACTGCTGGGTGAGATCGCGCGCCCTGAAGGCCGCCTTCTCGGCCACCTGCAGCCGCTCGCAGATCTTCGGATGGTTCTCCGCGTACATCTTGGCGATGGAGATGTTGCCGACGATGCCGGTCAGCATGTTGTTGAAATCGTGGGCGATCCCCCCCGCCAGGATGCCGACCGATTCGAGCTTTTCGGCGCGCTGCTGGTTGATCTCCAGGGCCTGCTGCTCGGTGACGTCCCGAAAGACCAGCACGGTGCCGATGATGGCGCTTTGCTGGTTGCAGATCGGGGCGCCGCTGTCGGCGATGATCCGCCTGCTGCCGTCCTTGGCGATCAGCACCGTCTGGCTGGCCAGCGTCGCGGTGGCTCCGGTGCGCAGCACCATCTCTGCGGGGTTCTCGCAGCGCTCTCCCGTTTTGCCATTGACGATGTGGAAGATCCGGTCCAATTGCAGACCGCAGGCCTCGTCGTGGCTCCAGCCGGTCAGCTCTTCGGCGACCTTGTTGATCAGCACCACCCTTCCCGCCGTATCCGTGGTGATCACCCCGTCGCCGATGCAGCGCAGGGTCACCGCCAACTGCTCCTTCTCCGCGGCCAGCGCTTCCTCGGCCTGCTTGCGCGCCGTGATGTCGCGAAAGATGCCTTGGCTGGCCGTCGCCTCTCCCTGTTCCACGTCGCCGTTGACGCTCCCCTCCACCAGAATCCTGCGGCCGTCCTTGGCGACGAAGGTCACCTCGACCTGCTGAACGTAGCCCCCCGCCATCACCTTGCGATACATTTCCCGGCAGTGGTCCTGGCTGGAGGCGTCGATGATATCGAAGACGTGCAGGCGCGCGATCTCCTCCTCGGAATAGCCCAGGGTCTGCCGCCAGACGCTGTTGGTATAGAGAAAACGCCCGTTGCGGTCCACGCTTTGAATCAGATCCTTGGCGTTCTCGAAGAGATCGCGGTAGCGACCCCTGCTTTTGCCGATGTCCTCCCGGGAGAGGGCGCGTTGCAGCGAGTCGGCCAACAGGTCGAGCGGGTCGGTCTCGGCCGGCGGCCACTGCTCCCCGTGCTCCCGGGCAAGCGGCGGGGCGCCCAGCAAGAGCAACATCTGCTCGACCTTTTGGGCGGCGTAGGCGTTCTTTTGGGCCAGCTGGTCCCGCAAGGCTTGATGGTCGTGTTTGAGGCGGGTTATTTCCGCTTGCAGAGTCCGTTTCGTATCGGGGTTCGGCGTGCTGTTCATCGGTAACCTTCTCGTCGTGGCCTGCCTTACGGCTTTAAATCTTACTTTTCAACTCTTTGATGATTTCCAACTGGCGCTGATAGATGAACGTCGACAGCACCCGTTCCGATTGCGGGGTGTGGTTGAATATCATGGCGCAGCGGGCCTGCAGATCGTGGCTGTCGATGCGCGCCAGCCTGCTCGGGATCAGCGCCTCCATCACCTCGTTGGTGCCGCTGTGCAGCAGCTTGATTTTCAGCTCGATGCTCTTTGCCCGCTGCAACAGCTCGCCGGCGAAGGTCCTGACGCTGACGCCTCCCAGGGAGATGTCGTGGATCACCCCGGAGAGGCTGTTGCCGTCCGCCTGCATCTGCAGTTGCATCGGCAGCCTGAGCCGAACCCGCACCGAGCTGCGCTTGTCGGCGTGCAGTTCGGCGTAGCTGAAATCGCCCAGGGTCACCTGCAGGCGCCGGTTGTCCGACTCCTGCACCTTGCCGATGATGTTGTCCCCCATCAGCTTCGACTGGATCACCACCTCCTGGGCCTCGTTGATGATCACGAACTGGGTCGAGCTGGTGATGAACTCGACCGTGCCCGGCTTCATCTCGAAGATATGCCCCTTGGAGGCGATGGGGAGTTCCTTGTAGATGTTCAAGAGGTTGAACTCCGCCTTGGGGTCGGAAGCGAAGATGTCGCTGAGCAACCCCAGAATCGACAGCTGATCGTCTGTCGGCGAGACCTTAACCAGGTGGTTGTAAGCGCTAAGGGACATTGGGCGGCGATCTCCTGGCTTTAGAAAGGCGGTTCCAGACGGGAGCAATCGGGGCTCGGGAGCAATCGGGTCTTTAATGGTGCAAAGACGACAGGGGCTCTTATACCACGAATCCAGGCTCGAATACACGCTTTTCCTGACCTGGGTCAATGACAATTTTCGGATTTCGTCGGCGACTGTGCCCGCCCGTGCGATTCAGGCATCATTAGCCCTTGCTATTGCTGTCTTTTGCGCGCCAACCATGCTATATTGCTTCCCATATCGACCGCCATCTTTCCGATAGGACCTCATGAACGACGCCCGATCCGATAGTTTTCCTGCCGCCGCCGATGCCAGGACCGTGCAAAACGCCCTGAACGTGCTGGGCGACAAGCAGAAGAAGAACCTGCTGGCGCGGCTCTTTCCCTTCCTGGGTCCCGCCTTCATCGCCTCGGTCGCCTACGTCGACCCCGGCAATTTCGCCACCAATATTCAGGGCGGCGCCCAGTTCGGCTACCTGCTCATCTGGGTGATCGTGGCCAGCAACCTGATGGCCATGCTGGTGCAGGCGCTCTCCGCCAAGCTCGGCCTGGTGACCGGCAAGAATCTGGCCGAGCACTGCCGCGAGCAGTTCCCCAAGCCGGTGGTGTTCGCCATGTGGGTGCTGATGGAGATCGTCGCCATGTCCACCGACTTGGCCGAATTCCTGGGCGCAGCACTCGGCTTCCAACTGCTCATGGGCGTGCCGCTTCTGGTCGGAGCGCTTTTGACCGGCGTGGCCACCATCCTCATCCTGGGGCTTGAGCGCTACGGCTTTCGGCCCATGGAGGCGGTGATCTCCTCGATGGTCGCCCTGATCGCCCTTTGCTACCTGGCCGAGACCTTCATCGTCAAGCCCGATTGGGGGCTCGTCCTGCACAGCGCCTTCGTGCCTCGTTTCGCCGGAGGCGAAAGCGTCTTTCTCGCCTGCGGCATTTTGGGCGCGACCGTGATGCCGCACGCCATCTTCCTGCATTCGGCCCTGATGCAGGGGCGCATCGTGGTGCGCGACAAGGCGCGTCTGCAGAGCCTGTACCGGTTCGAGCTGGTGGACGTGGTGATCGCCATGGGGATCGCCAGTTGCGTCAACGCCGCCATGCTGATCATGGCCGCGGCCACCTTCCACGCCACCGGCCACGGCGCGGTCGCCGGCATCGAGGAGGCCTACCGCACCCTGGAACCTTTGCTGGGGAGCAGCGCCAAATGGATCTTCGGCCTCTCGCTGCTGGTTTCCGGTCTCTCCTCCTCGACCGTGGGCACCAGCGCCGGGCAGGTGATCATGCAGGGTTTTCTGGAGCGGCACATACCGATCTGGATACGGCGGCTGGTCACCATGGCCCCCCCGCTGCTGGTGATCGCGGCCGGGCTCGACCCGACCCGCACCCTGGTGCTGAGCCAGGTGGTGCTGAGCTTCGGGCTACCCTTCGCGGTGATCCCCCTGGTGATGTTCACCCGCCGCGCCGACATCATGGGGGAACTGGTCAACAGGCGTCTCACCACCCTGGCCGCCACACTGGTCGCGGCCATCATCGTGGTGCTCAACGTGTATCTCGTCTACAAAACGCTACTTTAGCAGGTGATCGCCATGTTCAAGCACATCCTGGTTCCGATAGACGGCTCTCCCATGGCCGAGGCGGCGCTGCCGGCGGCCGCTTTTCTCGCCCAAAAGCTGGGCGCGCGCGTCACCCTGATGCATGTGGTGGAGAGGAATGCCCCCGACGCCGTGCACGGTCAACCGCACTTGCAAGAGGCCCGGGACGCCGAGCGCTATCTGCTGGAGGTTGCCGGCCGCTCCTTTTCCCCGCTGACCCGGGTCGACTGCCACGTCCATGCCGACGGGGTGGACGACGTCGCCGGCAGCATCGTGGCGCACGCGGACGAACTGGCCCACGATCTGGTGATCATGTGCTCGCACGGCCGCGGCGCCGCGCTGCACCTGTTTTTGGGGAGCATCGCCCAGAGCGTGATCGCGCGCGGCTCGCGCCCGGTGCTCATCACCCACCCGGACGCCCAAGGCAACCCCCCCGCCTTTTTCTGCCGGCACATCCTGGTCCCGCTCGACGAGGATCCCGACCATGCCCAGTCGCTGCCGGTGAGCAAGGAGTTGGCCAGGGCCTGCGGCGCGACCTTGCATCCCACCATCGTGGTCCCCGACTTGGCGACCCTCTCGGGACAAGAGGCGATCGCCAGCAGGATGCTCCCCGGCACCACCTCGCGGCTTTTGGAGTTGAGCACCCAGGATGCCGAGCGCTATTTCCGGGAGTTGGAGCGGGAGCTGCGCCGGGAAGGGTTCGAGGCGAGCGCCCACGTGTTGCGGGGAGACCCCGCCAGCGTGATCGTGGCGGCCGCCGAGCAGGCCAACATCGACCTGATCGTGCTGGGCACCCACGGCAAGACCGGGATGGACGCCTTCTGGGCGGGGAGCGTGGCGCATCGGATCTGCAGCCAGTCCCGCGTGCCGCTGTTGCTGATCCCGGTGGGGAAGGGATGAGGGATGAGGGATGAGGGCTTGATCTCCGCTGCCGAAAAAAATTCCGCGCCGACCGGGGGGCGCCGCTTCGCGGTCGGCGACGTGCACGGCTGCAGCAGGACCCTGCGCGTGCTGCTGGGGCAGGTCCTGCGCCTCGAGCCGGCCGATACCCTGTTCCTCCTGGGCGATTACCTCGACCGCGGCCCCGACAGCAAAGGCGTGCTCGATTACCTGATGACGCTTATCGAGGACGGCTACGACCTCAGGCCGCTGATGGGGAACCACGAGGAGATGGCCCTGAAGTCGGTTGCCGATCCCGCGGCGCGCGCTCTTTGGTACGCCAACCGGGGGGACTTGACGGTCGAGCAGTTCTCAGCCGCCACCCCGCAGGAGATCCCCCGGCGCTACCTGGAGTTCATGGCCGGGCTCCCCAGGATGCTGGTCACCGGCGATTACGTCTTCGTCCACGCCGGCCTCGATTTCTCCAGGCCCTTCCCGCTGCGCGACACCGCTCCCTCCTTCATGCTCTGGGAAGGGGAGTTCCGCGTGCAGCCGGAAAAACTGGCCGGGCGCACCCTGGTCTGCGGGCACACCAGGACGCCGCTCGCCCAGATCCGCGCCTCGCTGAACGACCAGCTGATCCGTCTCGATAACGGCTGCTTCTGGAAGGGGCATCCGGGCTTCGGCAACCTGGTCGCGCTGAATCTGGATACCCGGGAACTGCTGGTGCAGGAGAACTGCGACCCCGCGCCCAAAACCCTCTTCTTTTGAACGATGCAGCGCGCAGACGGTATTCCCGCAGGATTCGCGTCGGAAACACGTTGATTGTCCGTCTTGATTGGCATGACGGTTATGGCATCACCACAAGTTGGAGGGCATGTAATGAAACTGGCACTATTGGTAATGCTGGCCCTTTCCCTCACCGCCTGCGCGCCTACGCTGAAGATGGAACAGCATGCCGGCGAGATGCAGATCAACGAAGACGCCTTCCCCCGCAAGGTGGCGATCCTCCCTTTCCATAACGAGACCGACGAGGCGGGGATCGACGCCCTGGTGCGGCGCAACTTCGCCAATCATTTCTCCTCCAAAGCCTACCTGGACAGCAAACTGCCGGCGGTGGACGAGAAGCTGATCCTGTTCGAGAAGTCCTCCGGCAAGACCCTCGACCAGGCGACGCCCGCGGAGATCTCGGCGGCGCTCACCGCCGACGGCCTGCTCTACGGCAAGGTGACCGATTACAAAAGGATCTACGCCGGGGTCTATTCGCAATTCGGGGTCGAGGCCGAGGTCTGGCTGCTGAATGCGCAGACCGGCAAGGAGCTGTTCCGCTTCAAGGAATCGGTCCGCTACCACGAGGGGGGCATCCCTACCTCGCCGCTGGCGGCCGTGGTGACCGCGATCTCCACCGCCATGAACCTGCGGGACATCCAGAAAGTGCGCCTGATCAACGAGCTCTGCTACAAGTTCATGGAACAGATCCCCACGCCCAAGAGCGTGTCCGCCGACACCAGGCCGCAGATCAAGGAGGTGCTCACCAACGCGGCGGAGGGGCCGTTCGGGCCCAAGCGGGTGATCAGGGTGGGACTGGAGGGGGAACCGGGGCTGGTGGCCTCGTTCGACATAGGCAATTTCAAGAAGGGCGTCGCCATGAAGGAACTGAAGCCGGGGATCTACACCGGCGAGTACGCGGTGCTGCCGGGGGACGCCACCCGCGACATGCCGATCACCGTCACGCTCAGCCGGCCGGGGGGGTACGAGACCCAGTGGGTCGATCCCGCCGGCTTCATAGCTATCGACACCACGCCGCCGCCGCCCGCCGTCGGCCTGCGCGTCAAGGGATACCCGGACCGGATTCATCTCCAGTGGGATGCGGTGCGAAACGTTCCCGACCTGAAGGGATACCGGGTGCTGCGCAGCGAATCGCCGCTCTCCGGCTATAAGGAAGTGGCCGCCGTCGAGCTCCCTTCCTATACCGACCTCGCCGCCGCGGCCGGCGCCGGCTATTACTATCGGATCGTCTCCTACGACCAGGTCGGCAACCAGGCGGAAGCGAGCGACGGGGTGCGCGGGGCGCTGGTGGCGGCGGAGCCGCAAAAGCTTGCCGGCGAACTGAAGGGGGACACGGTGCTGGACGGCTACTACCTGGTCACCGGCTCGCTCAGGGTCCCCAAGGGGGTGAGCCTCACCATCTCCGGCGAAAGCCGGCTGTTGTTCGCGCCCAAGGCGGCGTTGCAGGTGGAGGGGCGCTTGATCGTCGCCGGGAGCGACACGCCGGTGGAGTTCTTCCCCTTAGGCGAGGGTGAGTGGGAAGGGATCGTCCTGGACGGCGCCCATGCCAGCATGAGCCGTTTCACGGTGCGCGGCGCGGCCACCGGCATCGCCAGCCGCGAGAGCCAGGCGCTTTTGGAAGACGGACTGGTGGGGGGGTGCCGGACCGGCCTGGCCATAAGCGGCATGCCCGAGGTCCAGGTCAAGGGGGTGACCGTCTCCGGCAACGTCACCGGCCTGCGCCTGACCGGCACCGCCGCCAGGGTCAGCGGCTGCAACATCGTGCAGAACAAGGACGGAGTGGCGGCCGACGGCTTTTCCGGCGAGATTCGCGACAACAACCTGCTCGACAACGACCGCAACATCCGCTCCGAAAAGCTCCTGGAGGTCGGTCCCAACTGGTTCGGCACCATTCAGTCGGACGCGCTGAAACTCGGCAACGTCTCGGTCGGCAAGGTGTACGACGGCCGCCTGCCGGGCGCCTCGCAGGTCGCGCCCTACGTCAACCCCTACGCCCTCTTGACCCCCGAGGAGCGCCGCAAAAAGGGGGCGGAACTGGCGATCGAGGCGGGAAGCTACTTCCGGCAGCGGAACTACGGCAAGTCCTCGGCCCTGTTCGCCGAGAATCTGCAACTCGCCCCCTCGTCCGAGACCTACTACTACCTGAGCCTTTGCCATCTGGAAATGAAGGAGCAGGACAAGGCGCTGAAATTTCTCCGGGAAGGGACCGGCAAATTCCCGCAGGACCCGCTGCTCTGGAAATCCCTGGGGATGCTCTTTTACGAAAAGGGCGAGGAGACCGAGGCGAGGAAGGCCCTGGAAGAGGTGCTGCGCCTGTCTCCCGAGGACCGCCAGGCGCGCTTCGTCTTGGAGAGGTTGAAGGACGCCGGGAAGCCGTAGGCGTTTCGCGGCGCCGGTTACTCCTTCCTCGGCACCACCACGATCCCCGACTCGGTGACCGTGTAGCCTCGCCCCAGGTCCGCTTCGCGGTCGTAGCCGATCACGGCGCCATCCGGGATGACCACCCCCTTGTCGATGATCGCCTTCTTGATCCTGGCGTTGCGGCCGACCTGCACCTTTTCGAACAGGATGGAATCCTCGACCAGGCTATGGCTTTTCACGTGGCAGCGGGGGCCGAGGATGGAGCCGCGCACGGTGCCGCCGCTGGTTATGCAGCCGCCGCTCACGTAGGAATCGATGTTCTGGCCGCGATGCCCGTCGCAGTCGAACACGGTCTTGGCCGGCGGGTGGTTTCCCTGGTTGGTGAGGATGGGCCAGTCGTAATTGTAAAGGTTCAGTTGCGGCTCCTGCCGGATCAGGTCCATGTTGGCGTCATAATAAGCGTCCAGGGTGCCCACGTCCTTCCAATACCCCTTTTCCTCATCGTTCATGCCGGGGATCAGGTTGTCCCTGAAGTCGTAGGCGAACACCCGGTCGCCGCGCTCCAGCATCATCGGGATCACGTGCCGGCCGAAGTCGAGCTTTTCGTGCTTCTTATTCGCTTCCAGCAGCACCTCGATCAACTTCCTGGTGGAAAAGATGTAGTTGCCCATCGAGGCGAAGCAGCTCTTTTTGCCGGCCATGGTCTGCGGTCGGTCCGGCTTTTCCTCGAAACGGGTCACCCGGCAATGGTCGTCCACCGAGATGATGCCGAAGCGCTTGGCCCCCTCCGCCGGCACCTCGATGGCGGCGATGGTCAGGTCGGCCCCGTACTCGTGGTGCTGGTTGATCATCTGGCTTACGTCCATCCGGTAGATATGGTCGCCGCCGAATACCGCCACGTAGTCCGCCTGCGAAGACTCGACGAAACGCAGGTACTGCAGGATGGCGTCGGCGGTCCCCTTGAACCACTGCTCGCTCTCGCTCCTGGTTTCCGGCGAGATGGCGACGTAGAATTCCCCCAGGCCGGTCCACTTTCCCCACGATTCCCGGATGTGCTTGTTGAGCGAGTAGGCCTGGTACTGGGTCAGGATGTAGACCTTGCGTATCCCCGAATTGAACAGGTTGGAGAGCGCGAAATCGATGATCTTGTACTTGCCGCCGAAGGCAACGCTCGGCTCGGCGCGCCTCCATGTCAGCGGGCCGAGCCGCTCCCCCCTGCCGCCAGCCAGCACCATGGCTATCGTCTTCTTGCCCAGATTTTCAAAGCTCGGCATGCTGCGTCTCCTTTTCGCCGGGTCGGCTTGCCTACATTAATCTACTGTAACTTTTTCAACGGCAAATTACCGCGAACGGGCGCAACTTGTCAAGAACCAATCTAGGCGCGGCTTAATCATTTTTTCCCCCGGCGTGCGGCGGGCATTCTAATCATTGAGCGTTTGACTTTTCATTATAGACCTAGCTATAGTTTCCCGGTTTGACCCGCCTCCCAAAATGCGCACAGGAACCTGCATGCCCCTGAACATCTACACCAGCAACCGCATGGAAAACCTGGTAGAGGCGCTGGCCGACGCCGTCCGCCGTCCGCTTGGCTCCCCGTTCACCGCCGAGATCCTGGTGGTGCAGAGTAAGGGGATGCAGCGCTGGCTCGCCATGGAGTTGGCGGGGAGGCTCGGGGTGTGGGCCAATTGCCAATACCCGTTTCCCAACAAGATGGCCTGGCAGCTCTTCGCCAAGAGCCTCCCGGGCCTCTCCGACGCCTCTTTTTTCTCCGCCGAGGCCATGGCCTGGAAAATCATGGGGCTCTTGCCGCAGCTTCTGGAGCGCGAGGAGTTCGCCCCGCTCAGCTATTATCTGCAGGGGGACGGCGACGGCCTGAAGCGCTTCCAGCTCGCCGGCAAGATCGCCGACACCTTCGACCAGTACACCTTCTTTCGGCCGGAAATGCTCCTCTCCTGGGAAGAGGGGAAGGGAGGGGATTGGCAGGAAATCCTCTGGCGCGAGCTTTCCCGCTGGGGCAACGGCCAGCACCGCGGCCGGCTGAAGCTGGACTTCCTCCGGCTTTTGGCTGAAAACCCGCCCAAGGAACTTCTCCCCGAAAGGATCAACGTCTTCGGCATCTCCTATCTCCCCAAATACCATCTGGAAATCCTCGCCCAAGTCGGCAACTGCACGGAAGTCAACCTCTTCCTGTTGAGTCCCTGTCGCGAATACTGGGGCGACATCGCTTCCTCGAAGGAGATCGCCCGGCGTAAGCGGCGCGAGCGGGAGTATCTGACGGAGGGCAACCCGCTGCTCGCCTCGTTGGGGAAGCTCGCCCGGGAATTCGCCGTGATGATGCTCGACGCCGGCGACGCGGTGGCGTCCGAGCTCGACCGCTACCGGGATCCGGGCGAGGGGAATCTGCTGGCGGCTTTGCAGTCCGACATCCTGAACCTGCGCGGCAGCGAGTCGGAACGGGCGAAGAGGGCGATCGCGCCTGCGGATCTCTCGGTGCAGATCCACTCCTGCCACAGCCCGATGCGCGAGATCGAGGTGCTGCACGACAACCTGCTCGCCCTCTTGGCCGCCGATCCGGGACTTGCCTGCCGCGACATCGTGGTAATGACCCCGGAGATCGAGAAGTACGCCCCCTATATCGCCATGGTCTTCGAGGGATGCCAGGACCCGGCGAGAAAGCTCCCTTTTTCCATCGCCGACCGCAGCCTCGCCAGCGAAGGGGAGGTTGCCGGCGTGCTGCTGAAGCTGTTGGCCCTGGCCGACAGCCGTCTCACCGCCACCGCCGTCTTCGACCTGCTGGAGTCGGCGCCGGTGCAGAGGCGTTTCGGCCTGGACGCGCAGGAGCTGGACCTGGTGCGCGGCTGGATCGAGGAGACGCGCATCCGTTGGGGGGCGGACGAGGCGCACCGCCTGAGCCTGGGGCTCCCTCCCTATCGGGACAACTCCTGGCGCGCGGGTCTCGACCGGCTGCTTTTGGGCTACGCCATGCCCGAGGAGGGGGACCTCCTTTTCCACGGCATCCTCCCCTACGACGAGATGGAAGGAAACGGCGCCCGGACCTTGGGGAAATTCGCCGGCTTCGTGCGCCGGGTGGAGCGGTTGGTCGAGGAGTTCGGCGCCCGGCGGACCCTTCCCCAATGGCAGTCGGCCCTGCAGGCGCTGCTCGCCGATTTCGTCGACGCGGGCGACGACCTGGCGCACGAAGTGGCGGCGGTCGGCAAGATCGTCAACTCGCTGGAAGAATCGGCGCTGAAGGCGGGCTTCGAGGAAACGACGGCCCTCCCCGTGATGCGGGCCTGGCTCTCCTCCCGCCTCAGCGTGGAGGAAAAGGGGTTCGGCTTCCTGACCGGCGCCGTGACTTTTTGCGCCATGATCCCCATGCGCAGCATCCCCTTTCGGGTGGTGGCGCTGATCGGCATGAACGACAGCGCCTTTCCCCGGCAAAGCCGCCCCCCCGGATTCGATCTGATAGCGCGAAATCCGGAAAAAGGGGATCGATCCCTGCGCGACGAGGACCGTTACCTTTTCCTGGAATGCCTGCTGTCGGCGCGCGACTGCTTCTACCTGAGCTACGTAGGCCAGAGCGTCAAGGACAACGGCGCCATCCCTCCCTCGGTGCTGGTGAGCGAGTTCCTGGACGCCATCGACGCCGGTTTCCATTGCGCGGAGGAACGGCTTGAGGAGAGGCTCGTGACCCGCCATCGCCTGCAGGCCTTCAGCAGAAGTTATTTCAGCGCCGGCTCCAAGCTTTTCAGCTATTCCGCCGAGAACTGCCAGGCGCTGAACCAGGCGGAGCAGGGACCGAAGGTTCAGCCCCCCTTCATCGCCGGCTTTTTGCCGGAGCCGCCGGAAGAGATGCGCGAGCTGACGCTCAGCCAACTGCTGCGCTTTTTCGGCAACCCGGCCAGGTATCTCTTGGAGAACAGGTTGGAGATCAGGCTCGGGGAGCTCTCCGCCCAACTGGAGGAGCGCGAGGCCTTCGCCCTCGACCGGCTGGAAGGGTACGGGCTGAACCAGCAACTGCTGGAAAAGTGCCTGCGCGGCGGCGACTGCCGCGAGTTGCTGGCCATCAGCCGTTGCCGCGGGCTGCTCCCTCCGGCCCGGCACGGTGAGTTGGTCTTCGAGGACGCCGTCAAGGAGGTGCGGCAACTGGCGACCAAGATCGAGGCGCGCACCGCCGGCCTGCACAGGTTGGCGCCGTTCGACTTCGAGGAGAGCATCGGAGAGTTCCGCCTCTCCGGCAGGGTGGACGGCATCTGGACCGGGAGTAAGATCTCCTACCGCTGCGCGAAGCTCAAGGCCAAGGACGAACTGAGCGCCTGGATCGAGCACCTGGTGCTGAACGCCTTCGCCCCCGAGGGGTATCCGAGGGAGAGCCTCCTGGTAATGACCGACGAGGTAGTGGGCTTCCGGCCGGTGGAGCGGGCGGCCGAACTGCTCGCCTCGCTCTTGGATCTGTACTGGCAGGGGTTGCAGGCGCCGCTGCGGTTTTTCCCGGCCAGTTCGCGGGAATACGTCAGAAGCGAGGGCGATCTGGAGAAGGCGCGCAACAAGTGGGAGAGCGGCTTTTTCAAGGGAGAGCAGGAGGACCCGTATTTCCAGCTCTGCTTCGGGCAGGAGCAGGAACCCTTGGGCGGCGAGTTCGGGGAGCTGGCGTGGAGGCTCTTGACGCCCATGGCCGCGCATAAGCAGTAAAGCGACCGCCAAAGGCAACCCGTTGGCCACGGAGAAAATCTGAGGAAGTCCGAGGGGTTTGATTTTACCCCGCTTGAAGCTTTTGCTTGAAGCCCTTGGTGTTCTCGGATTTCCTCAGATTTTCTCCGTGGCGAAAAGCTTTTGACTCTGTTTTTATAGGAAAACGATGAAAGAACTCGACCACCTGCAGATAGATCTCGCCGGCGTCACCCTGATCGAGGCGAGCGCCGGCACCGGCAAGACCTACGCCATCGCCTGCCTCTACCTGCGCCTGCTGGTGGAGCTGGATCTTTCCCCGGAAAAGATCCTGGTGGTGACCTACACCGAAGCCGCCACCGAGGAGCTGAAGGGACGCATCCGCGCCCGCATCCGCGAGATGCTGGGCGTCTTCGACGGCGCCCCCACCAGGGACGCCTTCCTGCAGGGGCTCTTCGACAACGCCGGCGGCAGAGCTCCAGGCAGAGCCGAGGCGCGCGACCGGCTGGACCGCGCGCTCAAGTCCTTCGACCAGGCCTCCATCTTCACCATCCACGGCTTTTGCCTGCGGGCTCTACAGGACAACGCCTTCGAAAGCGGCTCTCTTTACGACACCGAACTGGTCACCGATCAGACCGATCTCTTGCAGGAGGTGGCGGACGATTTCTGGCGGCGGCGTTTCTTCGCCGAGCCCGCGCCGCTGATCGGCTACGCGCTGCGCCAAGGAATCAACGCCGCCTATTTCGCCGGCTTTCTCAAGGAGATGCTCGGCAACCCCAAACTGCACGTCGTTCCCGACTACAGCCCCGAACAGGTCGTCGCCATCGAGGAGCGGAGCCGCCTGGCCTTCGACCGGGTGAGCGCGATGTGGCGGGAGCGGCAGACGGAGATCTGCGCGCTGCTTTTGACCGACAAGGGGCTCTCCCGGGCCAAAGGGGCCTACCATCCGGAGCTCCTCCCCGAGCTCTTCGAGGCGATGAGCTGCTACGCGCTGACCGACAACCCCTATGATCTCTTCGCCGGATTTCACAAGCTGAGCGCCTCCGGGCTCAGCCAGGGGAAAAAGCCGTCCGGCGCGCCGCTTTGCCACGAGTTTTTCGACCTGTGCGAGGAACTCCTGCAAAGCGTCACCGCTCGCTTCCTGGCGCTGCGCAGCGAGCTGCTGGCCTTCGCGGGCAAGACGCTCCCCGCCCGCAAGAAGGAGCGCAACATCCGCTGCTTCGACGACCTTTTGACCGGCCTCTACGACGCGCTCAACGGCGCCAGGGGCGCCGAGCTGGCCGCGAGTCTCAGCCAGAAATACCGTGCCGCGCTGATCGACGAATTCCAGGACACCGACCCGGTGCAGTTCGACATCTTCCGTAAGATCTACGCCGCGACGGACGCGCCGCTTTTTCTGATCGGCGACCCCAAACAGGCGATCTACAGCTTTCGCGGCGCCGACATCTTCGCCTACCTGGAGGCCGCGGCGGGGGTGCCCGGCGACCGGCGCTTCACCCTCACCAGCAACTGGCGCTCCACGCCGCGCCTCTTGGACGCCTTCAACGCCGTCTTCGACAACGCCGCCCACCCCTTCGTCTTCGACCAGATCAGCTACCATCCGATTCAAGCCGGCAAGAAGGAGGAGGGCGCGCAGCTCGCCCTGACCGAGGCCAACGACGCCCCGTTGCAGCTTTGGTACCTGCCGCGGGACCAGGAGGGGAAGGAGCTCAACGTCGGCCGCGCCAACCGGGCGGTGCCGCTGGCGGTTGCCGCCGAGATCGCCCGCCTGCTGAGCGACGGCGCCCAAGGCAAGGCGCTGATCGACGGGCGGCCGGTGCTCCCGGAGGACATTGCGGTAATCGTCAGAAGCCACCGGCAGGCGGGCGCCGTCCAGGATGCCCTGGTGAGCCTGGCCATACCGAGCGTGATGCGCAGCGACGCCAGCATTTTCGCCACCCGCGAGGCGCGCGAACTGTGCACGGTGCTGACCGCCATCGCCTCGCCGGCCAGCGAACCCAAGGTGCGCGCGGCGCTGGTGACCGACGTCTTCGGCTTGACCGGCGACGACATCGCGCAGCTTTTGGAAGCGGAGCCGCTCTGGGAAGCGTGGCTGGAGAAGTTCCGCGATTTCCATCAGAGCTGGCTGGAGCGCGGCTTCATGGTCATGGCTCAGGGGCTCATGTCGCGCGAAGGAGTGCGCGGCAGGCTCCTTTGCCGCTCGGGCGGGGAGCGCCGGCTGACAAATCTGCTGCACTGCTTCGAGATCCTGCACGGCGCCTCCCATGAGCGCGGACTGGGCGCCGAGGGGCTGGTCACCTGGTTTGGCGAGCGCATCAGCTCGGGAGACGCCGCCGGCGAATACCCGATCCGGCTGGAGACCGACGAGAAGGCGGTGAAGATCCTGACCATCCACGTCAGCAAGGGGCTCGAATACCCGATCGTCTTTTGCCCCTTTCTCTGGGGCGGGGTCCGGGGCGACGACGAGGTGATCTCTTTCCACGACGACTATCGGCTCTGCAAGGATTTCGGCTCGCCGGAGCTGGAGCGGCACCGGGTAGTCGCCCAAAAGGAATCGCTCGCCGAGAACCTGCGGCTGCTCTACGTGGCGCTCACCCGGGCGAAGTTCCGCTGCTACCTGGTGGCCGGCAAGATCTCCGACCGCACCGGCAAGAACAGGCCGGAGACCTCCCCGCTTTCCTACCTGTTCCACGCCACGCCCGCCACCCGCGAGGCCGGCGACCTGGTGGGCGCCCTCGGGCAGCAGGTGAAAAAGATGACCATGGAGGCGGTGGTCGAGCAACTGGAGTGGCTCGCCTTACGGGAAGCCGGCGCCATCGCCGTGCGCGCCATGCCGGAGCCGGAACTCTCGGCCCCCTACGCGCCGCAGCCGGTCGAGGGGGAGCGCCTCTCCTGCCGCAGTTTCGAGGGCGCCATCGACCGGGACTGGCGGGTGTCCAGTTTCACCTCGTTCGCCGCCCACGACAGCGTCCAGGCGCCGGAGCTGCCGGACCGGGACCAGACGGAATCGGGCGCGGCGCCGGCCTGCGCCGCCCAAGGCGCGCCCGAGCCGCAGGCGCTGAGCATCTTCAGCTTCCCCCGCGGGACGCACGCCGGCATCCTGCTGCACGAAATCTTCGAAAAGCTCGATTTCAGCGGCTGCGATCCGGAAAAGTCGGGCGAGCTGGTGAAGCATTGCCTGGAAAGCCACCGCTTCGACCAGGATTGGGCCGCTTGCGTCGCTCTGATGGTCGAGCGCGTGGTCAAGGCCCCGCTCTCGTCGCCCGAAGGGCCGTTTTGTCTGGCCGAGCTTCGGCCCGGGCAATGGCTTGCCGAGCTGGAGTTTTTCTTCCCGCTGAACTTCGTCACCTCCGCCGATTTGAAGGAATTTTTCCGGAAGTGGAGCGGGGCCAAGCAGGGCATGGACCTGCTCGCCCTCTGCCAGTCGCTGCGCTTCAGGCCCGCCAAGGGGATGGTGCGGGGGTTCATGGACATGGTCTTCGAGCACCGGGGGCGCTACTACCTGGTGGACTGGAAGTCGAACCACCTGGGCAACCGGGTCGAGGAGTACGGGCAGCAGGCGCTCAAATCCGCCATGGAGCAAAGGCTCTACACACTTCAGTATCTGCTCTACACGGTGGCACTCAACAGGTACCTGTCGTTGAGGGTGCCGGGATACGACTACGCCAGCCACTTCGGCGGCGCCGTCTATTTTTTCCTGCGCGGCGTCGACAAGGAAAAGGGCGAGCAGTTCGGCGTCTTCCGCGACACGCCGCCGGCGGCCATGATCGACGAACTGACCCAGCTCCTGGTGCAGGCGGGTGGATGAAGATAGCTCCATACAGAGGATGAAACGGTGACCATACCTTTTGAACTTAGCGCCACCGACCGGCATTTCGCCGCCTTCATCGAACGGGAGGCCGGCGGCACGGACGGGCTGTTGACGCTGGCCGCCTCGCTGGCGAGCTGTGCTGTGGGCAACGGCAACATCTGCCTGAACCTGGCCGAGATCGCCGGCCGCAGCGTCGCGGTGGACGGCGCGGAGCACCAGCTTCCGCCGCTGGACCGCTTGCAGGCCGAGCTGATGGGCGCCTGCGTGGTCTGCGCCCCCGGCGGTTTTCGGCCCCTGGTCCTCGACCGGGACGGCCGGCTCTACCTCTACCGCTACTGGAAATACGAGCGGGACCTGGTGCGGGTGGTGCTGGGAAAGGCGACGGCCGAACCGGTCGCCCTGGACGAGGCGCTGCTCCGCTCGGGGGTCGCCAGGCTCTTTCCCGGCGCGGCCGCGGCGCAGCGCGAGACCGACTGGCAGAAGGTGGCGGCGCTGGCGGCGCTTTGCAAGCGATTCTGCGTGATCTCGGGGGGACCCGGCACGGGGAAGACCTCGACGGTGATCAAGATCCTGGCCCTGCTGCTGGAGCAGTCGCGCGGCGAGAAACTGCGCATAGCGCTGGCCGCCCCGACCGGCAAAGCCGCGGCCAGGCTCAAGGAATCGATCCGCGCCATGACGGAGAAGCTCGATTGCCCGGCTGAAATCAAGCGGTCGATCCCGGAGGAGGTCACCACCATCCACCGGCTGCTGGGGGTGCGAGCCGGGTCGGCGCGCTTTCGGCACGACGCGGAAAACCTGCTGCCGTTCGAGGTGGTGATCGTGGACGAGGCCTCCATGGTGGCGCTCCCCTTGATGGCCAAGCTGGCGGTGGCCCTGAAGCCGCAGGCCCGCTTCATCCTTTTGGGCGACCGGGACCAACTCGCCTCGGTCGAAGCCGGAGCGGTCTTGGGCGATCTCTGCGGCGGCGGCCGCCAGGAGCCTTTTTCCGCCGATTTCAGCGGATTCGTGCGGCGGATCGCCGCCGAGAGCGTCCCGGTCGACTCCGGGAGCGCCGGCTCGCCGCTGACCGACTCGCTGGTTGTTTTGAAGAGGAATTACCGTTTTGCCGGGGAAAGCGGCATCGGCGCGGCGGGAAGGGCGGTCAACGACGGAGACGGGGCCGGCGCGCTGGCGCTTTGCAAGGAGCAGGGACGGACCGACCTTTGCTGGCGAGACGCGCCGGCGCCGGACGGGCTCAAGAAGGCGTTGGCCGAAAAGGTGCTGGCGGGGTACGCGCCCTATCTGGCGGCGCGCTCGCCCGAGGAGGCGCTGCGGCTTTTCGACCGTTTCAGGATACTGTGCGCGCTGCGCCAAGGGCCTTACGGGGTGGCCGGCGTCAACGTCCTGGTCGAGGAGATCCTGGCCCAAGCCGGCTTGATCGAAGGAAGCAACCGCTGGTACCGGGGGCGGCCGGTGATGATCGCCGTCAACGACTACAACCTGAAGCTCTTCAACGGTGACATCGGCATCGTCCTGCCCGACGAGGAAGGGGACGGCACTCCGCGGGTGTTCTTTCCCGCTCCCGACGGAGGGGTGCGCAAGGTTTCTCCAGTGCGGCTCCCCGCGCACGACACCGTCTATGCCATGACCGTGCACAAGAGCCAGGGTTCCGAGTTCGACAGCGTGCTGATGCTGCTTCCCGGCCACGACTCCGAAGGGCTGACGCGGGAGCTGATCTACACCGGCATCACCCGCGCCAAGGGCGAAGTCGCCCTCTGGGGAGACGAGAAGGTCTTCGTCGCCGCCGTGCAAAGAAGGGTGGAGCGGACCTCGGGGCTGCGGGAAAAGCTCTGGCAGGAATAGAAACAAGGGGGGGAGGGGGCTTTGGTGATTATGGGTGCAGCTTCCCATGGTCCTTAAGCAAATTGAAGACTCTCTTGGCTGCCACCGTGCTCACTCCTTTGGCGGCCGGCTGAGCACGATCCTTTTCGAGGACGGCTACCAAGGAAATTTTTTGACTGTGCGCGGTTACGATGTAAGGCAAGATCTCCGGTTCCGCCACCCACATTGCATATTCTTCCCAGCTCATCCCTAGAAAGTCATGCAATGGTTCGGCTTCCGGCTCTGTTTCATGCCATTTGTCGATATAATCGTCAATCTCGGTAAGCAATGCCTCATCGTGGACGCATTTCGCAATAAAAGTTTTGTCAGACATCTATTTTCCTCCCGGCCACCGCAGGCTTAAGCGGCAAGCCAGTCGTCGGATCGATTACAGCAAGATGCTTGCCGCGGGTGTTGAAAACCTCGATCTCGCCATGTAGGCCGTCCCACGTGCAAATTCTCTTGCCATCGGGGGACCGCCACCTCTGGCAGCCGGACTTGAATCCAAGATACTCGCAAGCATCCAGAATCGATGGACGTGGTATGGGTTTCGCAGCCATCGATGGTCCTTTGTCCGCAAAGAGGCAGATCTTAGCGATTAAAATAGTCGTAACAAAGCGTAATGTCAAATACTCAAGGGCGGCCTGATGCCGGGGCATTGCCCGGGGAGAAGTATTTGGCGCAGCCTCCCGGTTAAGGAGCATAGTTTCCATGAAAGCGCGCGGCGCATCGATCATCTTCGTCAACGACCGGCACAAGGTGCTGCTTTTTCTGCGCGACGATATTCCGCAGATAAAATACCCCAACATGTGGGACCTCCCCGGCGGCAACGTCGAGGCGGATGAAACGCCGCAGCAGTGCATCGTCAGGGAAATGAAGGAGGAAATCGACCTGGATCTCGTCGATTTTCTGCTGTTCGAGCAGCGGGAGTTTCCCGACCGCACCGAGTTTACCTTCTGGAAACGCGAAAACCTGGAGATAGAGCGGCTGATACTCACGGAAGGGCAGGCGCTACGCTGGTTTTCACGAGAAGAGGCGGCGGCTACCCCGCTTGCCTTCGGCTTCAACAGCACCATCGAAAGCTTCTTTCAAAAACTCTTCCCCCGCTAACACCTCTCCCGCAACAGTCCCGCTCCCGGCCGACGTGGAACGGCCACCTCGGCCGTCCGCTCCTCGGACCTGCGTCGAATTTCCACGCAGATCGTTCTGGCCAGTTCATTGGTAACCAGCGCCGTTTTACTGGATCAAATTTTTTTCATGCTGACTTTCCAAGAAGCTAGTCCGGTGTGATGACGACTCCGCCGAGACACCCGAAATCACTTGTAGTTTTCCATTAGATTACGTATTATTACAGCCTTACTGGTTTGCCTCCACCCGAACCTCCGGTTGCCGAACAAGGATCGTAAATGCCTGAGAGATTTCTTCCTTACAGCTTGAAAAGCAAAATCATCGGCGCGGTGTTGTTGCTGTTTGTGGCTGCAGTCTGGCTGCTTGCCTTTATTGTCATGGAAAGATTCGAACGGGATCTTGTTGTCTTGTTGGGAAACCAGCAACTCTCTTCGGCTACCTATATTGCTTCCGACATAGAAGGTAAAGTCGTTCAACGGACAAAATTACTAGCTTCAATCGCTTCCATAATCACACCCGAACTGATCGCCCATCCAGACAAACTGAGAGAATTCCTCAAAACGCGTTTCGGCCTTCACGACCTGTTCAAGGCCGGATTGGCGGTTGTCGCCACCGACGGCAGGGGGATAGCCGACTCGCCTGCGGCGCCCGGGCGCGCCAGGGGGGCGTATGCCGAGATGGAATATTTCAAGGCCGTGATGGCGACCGGTAAGCCCGCCATCAGCAAGCCGCGGGTAGGAAGGTTCACCAAGATGCCCGGCGTGGCCTTTGCCGCGCCGATCAAGGGGAGCGAGGGTCGGATCCTCGGCGTGCTGGTGGGCTTCGCAACCCTGTCGGACCACACGCTGTTCGGCTCGGTCGAGCAAACCAGGATCGGCAAGACCGGCTATGTCGCCATCGACGCCCCGGAACACGGCGTAATCCTCACCAGCAGCGACCGCTCCAGAATACTGACCCCGCTGGCCAAGCCTGGCACCAACAAGATGCTCGACAAATTCATCGCCGGTTTCGAAGGCTCGGGACTGGCCGTCAATTCCAAGGGAGTGGAGACGCTGACCTCGGCCAGGCGCATCCCTTCCGCCGGCTGGATCGTGCAACTGGTGCTGCCGACCAAGGAAGCCCTGGCCCCGCTGCGGCAGATAAAAATCCGCACCTACGCCACCACCTCGGCGCTCACGGCAGTGATAGCGTTCGCGCTCTGGCTGTTGATCGGCAGGCTGCTGAAGCCGCTTAGCGCCGCCAGCAGGAAGATAAGCGACATGTCCTCGGGCGCCTTGGAGTTCCAGCCCGTGCCGATCACCCACCGCGACGAGATCGGGCAGCTGTTGCAGAATTTCAACAGGCTGGTGCTCGACCGCAAGCAAACGGAAGAGGAGTTGCAGAGCAGCCTGGAGTTCAACCTTTCCGTGCTGAACGCCATGCCTTTCAACGTCGCCATTGTCGACCTCGATGGGCGCATCATCGCCGTCAACCAGTCGTGGCTGCGCTTTTCGGCGGAAAACGGCGGCGATCCGCTGAAAACCGGAATCGGCAACGACTATCTGGCCGTATGCGAACCGGACGATGCATCGCCGTGTCGGCAGGGAATAGCGTCGGTCCTGTCGGGGACCTCCGCCGAATTCAGCGCCGAATACCCTTGCCACGCGCCTTCGCAGCCCAGGTATTTCAAGATGCACGTCGTTCCCTGCAAGGCCGGCGCGGTTATTTCGCACATCGACATCACTTCCCAAATTGAGTCGCAAAACGAGCTCGGCGAACTGCTCGAGCTGAACGACAAGATCATCGGCGAATCGGTGGCCGGAATTCTCGCTTATCGTGCCGACAGCGGACAGTGCGTGCTCTACAACCAGGCGGCCGCCCGCATCCTGGGCGCAACCGGGGAGCAACTGGGCGCCCAGAATTTTCGCCAACTCCCCTCCTGGAAAGCGTCCAACCTGTTCGAGTCGGCCCTGGACGTACTGAGCGCGGGGGACACCAAGCGCTTCGAAGAGCGCTTCGTCACGAGCTTTGGCCGCGAAGTGTGGCTGGACTGCGTTTTCGCCCGGTTCGTCAGCAGCGGCGCGCCCCATTTGCTCGCGATCATCGAGGACGTCACCGAGCGCAAACAGGCCGAGCTGGAACTGAAAAAGAACGAAAACTTCCTGAGGACCGTCACCGAGGTGCTTCCCGGCATGGTCGCCTACTGGACGCGGGAGCTGCGCTGCGGCTTCGCCAACAACGCGTATCTGGAGTCGTTCGGGCTCACCCCGGAACGGATGCGCGGCATCGGCATGCGAGAACTGATGGGAGAGGAACTGTTCGCCGCGACCGAGCCCTTCGTCCTGGCCGCCTTGCGGGGCGAACGGCAGCGCTTCGAGAGGACCCTTGCCAAGTCCGACGGCAGCGTCGGTTACACCTGGGTCCACTATGTCCCCGATCTGGAGGACGGCCAGGCGCAGGGTTTCTACGTGTTGATCTCGGACGTGAGCGAGCTCAGAGAAGCCCACACTCGGCTGGCGCGGTTGAACGACGACCTGATCAAGCGCACGGCGGAAGCCGAATCGGCCAACCGGGCCAAGTCGGAGTTCCTGGCCAATATGAGCCACGAGATCCGCACCCCCATGAACGCCATCATGGGTTTGACCCGCCTGGTGCTGGGCACGGAACTCACCGCGCGCCAGGACGATCTGCTGCGCAAGGCGCACGCCTCTTCCAGGGCTTTGCTGAACATCCTCAACGACATCCTGGACTACTCGAAGATCGAGGCCGGACGACTTGAGATCGCCGCCCTCCCTTTCAACGTGGAGGAAACCCTGATCAGGGTGGCGGATCTTTTCGGCTCGCAGATCGCGGAAAAGGGTTTGGAACTGTTCCTGGAAATAGCGCCGGCCACCCCTTGCGCGGTGGTCGGGGACCAACTGCGGCTGATCCAGGTGCTGAACAACCTGGTCAGCAACGCGATCAAATTCACCGAGGCGGGGGAGATCCACCTCAAGGTCGAACCGGCGAGCCTGCGCGGCGAGGCGACGGCGCTGCGCTTCGCCGTGCGCGACACCGGCATCGGCTTGTCCAAAAATCAGGCCGACCACCTGTTCCAGGCGTTCACCCAGGCCGACGGCTCCATCAGCCGCAAGTACGGCGGCACCGGCCTCGGGCTGGCCATCAGCCGGCGCCTGGTGGAGCTGATGGGGGGTGAGATCGCCGTCTCCAGCGCCCCGGGCGCGGGAGCGACCTTCGCCTTCACCATCGAGATGGGGGCTCACGCGACCTCGGAGCCGGCCGGCGACCTGCAGCAGCTCGGCCACCTGAAGGTGCTGGTGGTCGACGATCAGGGGACCTCGCTCGACATCATGAGCCGGATGCTCGCGGAGTGGGGCCTGGAAGCGCACACCGCCTCTTCCGGGGAAGAGGGGCTCGCCATGATTCGGGCGGCGGAAGCGCAGGGGCGGCATTTCGACGTGCTTTTGCTCGACTGGCGGATGCCGGACATGGACGGTCTGCAGATGGCCGCGCAACTCGAGCGCGCCATCGCAGGGGGCGCCGTTTCCCATGCGCTGCGGATCATCATGGTGACCGCCCACGAGCGCGAAACGCTGCTCTCCCAGGCGCAAGCGCTGTACCTTGACGGGGTGCTCACCAAACCGGTGATCCCCTCGCAGTTGTTCGACCTGTTGGTGAACGGCTACCACGCCGCACCCGATGCCGGCAGGCCCGGAAAGGATTTCGGTTGCTTCGACTTGCAGGGGGTCCGCATTCTGCTGGCCGAGGACAACGCCATCAACCAGCAGGTGGCTCACGAATTCCTGCGTGGCGCCGGCGCCGTCGTCGCCCTGGCGGACAACGGCGCCGAGGCCGTGGACGCGGTCGGCTGCGGGGGCTTCGACGTGGTGCTGATGGACCTGCACATGCCGGTCATGGACGGGCTGGAAGCCACCCGCCGCATCCGCGCGCTTCCCGGGGGAAGCCTGCCCATTATCGCCATGACCGCCGCCGTCATGCACAACGACCGCGAGCAGTGCAAAATGGCGGGCATGTCCGGTTTCGTCGCCAAGCCCGTCGACCCGGAAGAACTGGTGGCCGCCATAGCGAAAAGCCTGGGCCTTTTGGGCCGGGAGGCTCCTTTGCTGAGCCGGGGCGCCGCGTCGTCGGAAATCGGCGCCCTTGAGGAGCCGCTCCCCGGCTTCGAGTTGGCCGCAGCCCTGGCGCGCATGAACGGCAACTGCTCGCTTTTGAGGCGCCTGCTGTCGAGCTTTGCCGAGGAGCAGGCTCAGACCTTGAGCCGGCTGGAGTCGCTGCGCGCCGACGGCGACCTCGACGGCGCGCTGCGGCTTTTGCACGGAGTCAAAGGGGTGGCGGGAAATCTCGGAGCCGCGGACCTGGCCCGGGCAGCCGCGGTCTTGGAGCGGGAGATCGCCTCCGGCGAGCAACCGGCATCAGCCGACGCATTCGCCGAGGCGCTGAGGGGCGCGCTCGGGACGATCCGGGCGCGCTTGGCTGTGCCGGAGCAGCAGTGCGCCGCGCCGTCCGCAGAGCATCGCCCCGCGCCGTCCGCCAAGCATCGCACCGATCTGTTGGCCATCCTCGCCGCCTTGGTACCCTACCTCGAGGAGCAGGAATTGGTTCCCGACGAACTGATGGGGCGGCTCCTGCGGGAGGCCGGCAACGATCTGCCGGGGCGGCCGCTGACCCTGCTGCATCGACAGATCGGCAGCTTCCATCAGGCGGACGCTCTTGTCACCATTGCCAAAGCGACACGGTTACTAGAGGAGGGCGCCAGTGGATCAGCAACGAGCGGATAAGCAGTTGATCTTGTTGGTCGACGACATGCCGGTCAACATTCAGGTGCTGGCGGAGACCCTGAAGGATGAATATCGGATCAAGACCGCCCTCAGCGGCCCGGCCGCCTTGGAGCTTGCCGCCCGCGCCGACAGGCCGGACCTGATCCTGCTGGATATGATGATGCCCGGCATGGACGGCATCGAAGTGCTGCACCGGCTGCGGGAGCGGCCGGAGACGGCGGATATCCCGGTTATCTTCGTCACCGCCGATCTTACCGAACAAAGCCAGCTTGACGGGCTGAAGCTGGGGGCGGACGACTACCTGTGCAAGCCGGTGGTGATGACGGTATTGCAGGTCAGGGTGAGAAACCTGCTGCAACGAAAGCAGATCGAGCGCAAACTGCATCTGGCGAGTCACGTCTTCAACTACAGCGGCGAAGCCATCGTGATAACCGACGCCGAGAACCGCATCGTCGAAGTCAACCCGGCCTTCACCGGCATGTCCGGGTACGATCCCGAGGACGTCAAAGGGAAGAACCCCAATATGCTCTCCTCCGGCCGCACCACTGCCGACCAGTATCGGGAGATGTGGCGCGCCATCCAGGAACAGGGGCTATGGCAGGGGGAGCTTTGGGATCGCCGCAAAGACGGCAGCGTCTATCCGAAGCTGGCGACCATCTCGGTGGTGCGCAGCCCAAGCGGCAAGATCGACTATTTCATCGGCAGTTTCACCGACATCTCCCGGCAAAAATTGGTGGAGGAGGAGATCCGCCACCAAGCCAACCACGACCATCTGACCGGCCTTCCCAACCGCATGTATCTGCAAGCGGCCCTGGAGCAGGCCTTGTGCATAGGGCGGCGCGAAAAAGGGGAGGCCGCCCTGATGTTTCTGGATTTGGACCGTTTCAAGCTGGTCAACGACACCTTCGGGCATGCCATTGGCGATCGGCTGTTGATCGAGGTTGCGCGGCGGCTGCGCGACTGTGTGCGCGAGAGCGATCTGGTGGCGCGCCTGGGCGGCGACGAATTCGTAGTGCTTTTGACCGACGGCAGGATTAAGGAGGGAGCAACGGTCGTGGCCGAAAAAATTCTCGTCAGTCTCTCGGCTCCCTACCAATTCGGAGAGCAGCGCCTGAACAACACCCCGAGCATCGGCATCAGCCTGTATCCGCGGGACGGCGAGTGCGCGGAAACCATGATGAAGCTCGCCGACGCTGCCATGTACGACGCCAAGCAGGCCGGGCGCGGGCAGTACAAATTTTTCCAGAGACGCGATGCAGCGTCCGGCCACGATCAGGCAAACCCTGCCTCGGCCTAGTACTTCTGTCCAACTTGAAACTTCGCGGCCTCCCTGTGGTTTGCGTGTCGTAGGGGCGAACCTTGTGTTCGCCCCGGGTGCCAGCGAGCGAAAAGGGCGCATACAAGATTCGCCCCTACCGAACCGGGTCGCCTGTTAGATAGGGCGGGCATGATCAGAAACTCTAAGCTGGACTGGGTATTTGCCGCACTTGCCATGAAGATAGCGCCCCCGCTCGACGACACTTCGCCTGAAAGCGCCACTTAGGCGCCCGCTGTCATTGATTCCCCTCCTGCCTATCATTCTCCTCGCCGCGTCGCCGGCATATTAAACTCTCGCCTCTCATTTCTCTCCCTCCCTCCTTCGCCGAGGCTTCGGCGGACGAGCCCTTTATGCGCTGGGAGGGGAGGGTCTCGACCGACTCATCGCAAAAATATCTTGCATTCTTGACTAGAATAGTTGTATCTATTTCGTACGTTTTTTTGAGTTACCAGACTGTAGCGGTGTGGAATGTAGGCCGGGACCGCCAAATTAGGCAAGGTCCGGCACGTATAAAGGATTCGCATGAGCCGAAAACAGAAATTTCCGAGTAAACAGGACGTCATCGAACGCACCCCCGATCCGGCGGTGCGCGCCATGCTTTTGCACATGGAACAAGCCGGCATCGAGACGCCCTTCGACCGCTTCGACGCCCAAAAGCCGCATTGCGGCTTCGGCATGTCCGGCACCTGCTGCAAGAACTGCCATATGGGTCCCTGCCGCATCACTCCCAAAAGCCCCAAGGGGGTGTGCGGAGCCGACGCCCACGTCATCGTGGCCCGCAACATCCTGCGCTGGGTGGCGGCAGGAGTGGGGGCGCACGGAGCGCGCGGACGCGAGGTCATGCTGGCCCTCAAGGGGGCCGCCGAAGGGAGCCTCGACATCCCGATCCTCGGCCCGGAGAAGGTGATCGCCGTATCGAAGTCTTTCGGCATTTTCAGCGACGAGAAGTCGGTTCAAGAGCTGGCGGGCGAGATCTCGATGATCCTGTTGGACGACCTGTGCCGCACGCTGCCGGGACCGCACCGCACCCTGGAAGCGATGGCGCCCAAGGAAAGGCTGGCAGTCTGGAAGGAACTGGACATTCTCCCGATCGGCGCTTACCACGAGGTCTTCGAGGCGCTGCACCGCACCACCACCGGCACCGACGGCGACTGGGAAAACCTGATGCGTCAGTTGCTGCGTTGCGGGCTGGCCTTTGCCTGGAGCAGCGTGGCCGGTTCCGCGATTGCCATGGACTGCCTCTACGGCCTCCCCAAGCGCAGTCGCATCACCACCAACCTGGGCGTGATCCAGACGGGATCGGTGAACGTGGCGGTGCACGGGCATTCCCCGGTGCTGGTTTCGGCCATCGTCCAGGCCGCCCGGCGCGCCGACCTGATCGAGGAGGCCGTCTCCAAGGGGGCCGAAGGCATCAGGCTCTACGGCATCTGCTGCTCGGGACACTCGGCGCTGGCCAAATTCGGCGACGTCCATCCTCTGGCCAGCGCGGTCGGCGCTGAGCTGGTGCTTGCCACCGGCGCCATGGATCTCTGGGTGGCGGACGTGCAGGACGTATTCCCCGGCATCATGGACGTGGCGGCCTGCTTTCACACCCGCGTGGTTACCACCAGCGATTCCGCCCGGTTGCCGGGCGCCATTCATCTGGGTTTCGACCATCACCACAGCAACCTCTCCCAGGCCGACGAACTGGCGGAGCGCATCGTCCGCATGGCCATCGACGCCTTCCACCAGCGGGACGCCGGCAAGGTGTTCATCCCGCAGGCGCGCATGGACGCCGAGGTCGGTTTCTCGGTGGAAAACGTGCTGGCGACCTTCGGCGGCGCGCCGCAGTTGCGCGAGCACCTGGAAAGCGGCCGGGTGCGGGGCATCGTCAACCTGGTGGGGTGCAACAATCCGAAGGTCGTCTACGAGGAAGCGGTCGTGCAGGTGGCCCAGGCGCTGATCGCCCACGACGTCATAGTGCTGACCAACGGCTGCGCCGCCTATGCCCTGCTAAAGACCGGCTATTGCCTCCCCGAGGCGTTGCAGCAGTCGGGAGCGGGCCTGCGCGCCGCCCTCGGCCCGCACCAGCTGCCGCCGGTCTGGCACATGGGGGAATGTCTCGACAATGCCCGCGCCACCGGCATGTTCCGCGCCGTGGCCGAGGCGACTGGGGAAGCGCTGAAGGATTTGCCCCTGGCCTTCTCCAGCCCCGAATGGTCCAACGAAAAGGGGGTCGGCGCGGCCCTCGGTTTCCGGCTTTTGGGGCTGAATTCGTACCACTGCATTGAGCCCCCCTTGAGCGGTTCCGACAAGGTCTCGCGCTTTTTCTACCAGGACACCCGCGAGCTGCTCGGCTCCGTGATGGTGGTCGACGCCGATCCGCAGGCCCTGGCTGCCCGGATCATCGCCGACCTGGATGAGCGCCGCGCCGCGCTCGGCTGGCAGTCGCCGGCAGCGCCGGCGGCCATTGCGCAGGCGCACCATCATGAGCATGGGCATGAGCATGGGCATGAGCATGGGCATGAGCATGGGCATGAGCATGGACATGAGCATGGACATGAGCATGGGCATGGACACCATCACTAAAGTAACCCCCTTTCCTCTTGATGGGGATGGGGTGGGAGAGTTATAGCAGTCTTGGGCTGCGACCATTTACGGAGGGATTTCATGAATCGTAGAGACTTTTTGATCACCGGCGGCGCTGCTCTGGCGGCGACCGCTTTATCCGGCCCTTTTTTCCCGGCTTTTGCCACCGGCAAAAAACTCACTATCAGGATCGGCTACCTGCCGATCACCGATCACCTGCTGATGCTGGCCGCCGAACGCGAAAAATTCCAGCAGGTGACGCTGGAGCCGGTGAAGTTCTCTTCCTGGCCGGAGATCACCGAGGCGCTTAAGGCCGGCAAGATCGACGGCGCTTTCCTCCTGACCCCGATGGGACTCGCCCTGCGCCACAAGGGGATTCCCCTCAAGGTCGTGCTGCTCGGCCACCGCAACGGCAGCGTGATCACGGTCAAGAATTCGGGCGAGATCAACCGCATCGAGGACCTGAAGGGGAAGACGATCGCCATTCCCAGCCCGTTTTCCACCCACAACATCCTGCTGAGGAAAGTGCTGACCGAAAAGGGGATCGACCCGGCGCGCGACCTGAAGATCGTGGACATGGCGCCCCCCGAGATGGTGGTGGCCCTGGCCACCGGCCGCATCCACGCTTTCATCGTGGCCGAGCCGTTCGGCGCGCAGGCCGAGGTGCAAAAGGTAGGCAAGGTGCTGATGCTTTCCAAGGACATCTGGCACGACCACATCTGCTGCGTCTTGAACGTGCAGGAGAAATTGGCGCAAAAATACCCCGGCGAACTGCAAGAACTGATCTCCGGATTCCAGGAGACCGCTAAGTTCATCGAGGCCAATCCGGTGCTGGCCGCCAAGGGATCGCCCAAGATACTCGGCCAGAAGGCCGAGATCGTGGAGCGGGTGCTGACCTCTCCCAAGGACCGGCTGACTTTCCACAACCTGATTCCGGTGAAAGCCGATTTCGCCGCCACGCAGGATTACATGCTCAAATTCGGCATCGCCAAGGACAAGGTCGATCTCGCCTCCTATCTGGACGACCGTTTTGCCCGCAAGAAGGCGTAACCGGGGATGACTCTGCGCTTATCCCACAAACTTTTGCCGCTTTTGTCCCTGCTGGCGTTCGTCGCCGTCTGGCAGATCGCCGCCGGCTTCTGGACGCCGGAGTTGTTCCCATCGCCCATGGTGGTCGCCAGGGCTTTGGGCGAATTGGCGGCAACGGGAGTGCTCTGGACCAACATCGCGGTCAGTCTGGCGCGCTTTGCCGCCGCCTACCTGGGGGCGATCGCGGTGGCGGTGCCGCTGGGGCTGTTCCTGGGCCGAAACCCGCATTGCCGGCAGGCCATCGACCCGCTGGTGCAACTGCTGCGGCCCATCTCGCCGATCGCCTGGTTCCCGCTGGCGGTGCTCTGGTTCGGCATCGGCAACGCCCCCGCGATCTTCATCATCTTTCTGGCGGCATTTTATCCGGTGCTCCTTTCCACGGTGAGCGCCGTGGTCGGCATACCTGCGGTCTATCTCAAGGTGGCGGCCAATTTCGGCGCCAAGCCGGGGGCGGTTTTCCTGCGGGTGATCATTCCCGCCGCCTTTCCGGGCATCATGGTCGGCCTGCACATCGCGGTCGGCACTGCCTGGATCCACCTGGTGGCGGGTGAGATGTTGGGGGCGCAGTCGGGGCTCGGCTTCATGATCGTGGATGCCCGCAACTTCCTGCGCACCGATTGGATCATGGCCGGCATGCTGGTGGTGGGTTTTCTCGGGCTGGCCATTAACCTGGCCATGCGCAAAGCCGAGTCGTGGCTCGGCCGGCGTTGGGGGGGGATGGCATGACGGCGGCAGTAAAGATACGACTGCAGGACGCGGAAAAACGCTACGCTTCGCAGCAGGGAGAGGACGTCGTCGCCCTGGCGCCGGTGAATCTGGAAATAAAAAGCGGCGAATTCGTCTGCCTGGTCGGCCCTTCCGGCTGCGGCAAGACCACTTTGATCAACCTGATGGCCGGGTTCGAGAAAGCCAGCGCCGGTACGGTGACCATCGACGGTCGTCCGGTGACGGGGACCGACCCGGACCACATCATGATTTTCCAGGAGTACGGCCTCTATCCCTGGCGCAGCGTGCTGGGCAACGTGCTTTTTGCCCTGGAGGCCAAAGGGTTAAAGGGGAAAGAGGCCCGGGCGAAGGCGGCGGAATACGTGGAATTGGTGGGCCTCACCAAGTTCATCGACAGTTTTCCCCATCAACTCTCCGGCGGCATGAGGCAACGGGTCGCCATCGCCCGCGCCTTGGCGGTGGAGCCGAGCGTGCTCTTTCTGGACGAGCCCTTCGGAGCGCTGGATGCATTCACCCGGATGTATTTGCAGGACGAGTTGCTGCGTCTTTGGCAGGAGAAGCGACCGACGGTGGTTTTCGTCACCCATGATCTGGATGAGGCCGTCTATCTGGGCGGGCGGGTGGTGTTGATGGCGCCCGGACCGGGGCGGGTGCAGAGGGTTATCGACATTCCGCTTCCCTGGCCGCGGGAGAGAATCGGCGGCAGCCTTGGCCGGTATCGGCGCGAGTTGTTCGAGGAGTTTCACCTGGTTCACCAGCAGGCATCCAGCGAATCCGGCGGCTACGACATCTGACGCCTCGCCACCCGTTGCCGACTGGGGTAGCTGGCGGTATTACAAGATGAAGCGGCTGTGAGCGCGGGCGGGACCACGGTTTCCGAAAAAGCGAGAGCCCCTGGAAAAGGGGCTCTCGTGCTATGGGAGCAGGTCCGAGGGTGCATCAAGCCCCGGCTTAGCTTTGCGCCGACTGCTACCTGCCGATTCGAGCAGCTCCCGCCTTGACCCGGCCAAGCTCAACTGCGCCGCAACTCCTGCCCGGCCGCAACTCCTGCCTGCTAATTCTCAGCAGTTTCAAGCGCCGAAACTCTGACCTTTTTCCGCGACAGTATGCGGCTGACATGCTGCATCATCTTCTTATATTCGGCAACAGTTACTATCTCGTGCTTGGAATCGCGACTGACTGCCTCGGCCACTTCAGGATACTGGTTAATGACAGTTTCCAATTGGGTGTACTGATATCTGGAAATTTCTTTCGCTTCGTTATTGTCTCTGGGAAAAAGATGCATGTTCAACATCAACAAACAACCTGCCAGCGTCAAACCGATCAAAATGTAGGTCCTACCACGCATGCCTCACCTCTGAAGCTAACATCTTGACTGTCATAATCGGCTTCGTTAATCAAAAAAGCCGGGGCCGTTTTATCTGAGTTTAGATATTTCGGCATCCCGGCTGTCTCTTGGAGACCCGTAGGCTTTCCGCCCCATCCTCGCGGATGGTTTAGTCTTGTCGTGTATCAAGAAGCTCTGCGTCAGATATACCAAAGGCTGCAAAAACAAATCAATACATTTTTGAGGGAACTCTGGACGGAGGCTATTATTTTTCTTAAACGTTGACGCGTCCGTCGCCGCGACCGCGGCATCCGGCCGGGAAAGGGGGCCTTGCGGGGCTCTCCGGGGGAGGGTTGCCCTCCCGTCGCCATCAGGAGTAAAATAAACCTGCGCCTTGACAAAGCTCTCCTTCGGGAGAAGTCGGGAGAACCTTTCAGCTCCCGGCGAGGCTTTTATCGGAGGCCTGGCATGCACGTGTCGGCAAGAAAATCGGCGGTTAACATCGCCTTCGCCATAGCCCTGGCAATCTTCGTAGCCATCGGCTGGTTGGCTTATTTGAATATGGCTGCGGTAAAGCAATCCGATGCGCTGGTGTTGCACACCCATGGGGTGATTCACGAACTGGACCTGCTGCTGGTGGCCTTGGCGGACGCCGAGACGGGTCAGCGCGGTTACATCATCACCGGCAACGAAAAGTACCTCAGCCCATACCGCAAGGCAGCCGCCAGAATTTCCGCCGAGTTGGCGACGCTGCGAAACCTCACCAAGGACAACCGGCCCCAACAACGACGCCTGGACAGCATCGAAGCGCTCTCCGCGGAAAAGCTGGCGGAGTTGCAGGACACCATCGAAGTGAGGAGGTCGCGGGGGCTGCAGGCGGCCGCGCATCTGGTGCTGATCCATTTGAGCAGCAACAAGATGGAAGAGCTGCGCAAACTCGTGGTCGAGGTCCAGGACAGGGAACAGCAACTGCTGCTGGATCGCTCGGCCAGGAAGGAGAGCGATATCGCCAGGACGCTGCAGGCGGTAAAGTCGGGCGGAGCCGTCGGTTTGGCGATGTTGCTGATAGCCATTCTGGTGCTCAACCGCGAAATCGCCCAGCGCAGCGGCGCCGAAGCCGTCTTGATCATCAAGAACCAGGAGCTGCAAAGCACCCGGGACCGGGAGCGCGGCCAGGACTGGGTCAGAACCGGCATCAACGAGCTCAACACCCTGCTTCGCGGCGACAGGGAGCTCTCGGAGATGGCCGGCGATGCGCTGGCCTTCATCTGCAGATTTCTGCAGGCGGGCGTGGGGGCGCTCTACCTTTATCAACAAGACGCCCAGAGCTTGCGCATCGTCGCCGATTACGCCCTCGCCGGCGGCGGAACTCCGCGCGAAAACATCCGCTTGGGAGAAGGAGCGGCGGGGGAGGCCGCCCGGGAGAGGCAGCCGATCTCCCTGCACGATCTCCCCGCCGATTATCTGTTGATCGCCTCGGCCCTGGGAGAGGCGAAGCCCCGTTCGCTGCTGGCTCTACCCCTTTTGCACGACGCCCGCCTGATCGCGGTCCTGGAATTGGCAAGCTTCAAGGAGTTCAGCGACCTCGATCTGACCTTCCTGAACCAGTCCGGCGAGGTCCTCGCCATCGCCATCGGCGTCAATCAGTCCCGCCTGCAGGTGAATGAACTTCTCCAGCAAAGCCAAACCCAGGAAGAGGAACTGCGCTTGCAGCAGGAAGAGCTGCAGCAGTCAAACGATGAACTGGAGGAGCGCGCCCGGCTCCTGGAGCAGCAGCGCGAGCAGATTCAGGTGAAGAACCGGGAGCTGGAGGCGGCCGGCCGGGAAATCTCGCAAAAAGCCAGGGAGCTGGAGCAGACCAGCAACTACAAGTCCCAGTTCCTGGCCAACATGTCCCATGAACTGCGGACGCCGCTGAACAGCCTGATGATCCTCTCCGGACATCTGCAGGACAACCGGGACGGCAACCTGACCGCCAAACAGGTCGAGTACGCCGCCACCATCAAGTCGGCCGGCAACGACCTGCTGAATCTCGTCAACGACATCCTGGACCTCTCCAAGATCGAGGCCGGCCGTTTGCAGTTCGTTTACGAGGACGCCTTCCCGGCCGAGCTCTGCAGCCAACTGGCCGGCATCTTCGCGCCGATGGCGGAGCAAAAGGGGGTGGAACTCGGGATCGCGGTCGAGGAGGGGATCCCCGAAAAGATCCGGCTCGATTGCCAGCGGACCATGCAGGTGCTGAAAAACCTGCTTGCCAACGCCGTCAAGTTCACCCAAGAAGGCTCCATTCACTTGCGCGTCTACATCCCTCAACCCGGTGAAAACCCGCTGGTCGCGCCGGCACTCGCCTTTGCCGTGGCCGATACCGGCATCGGCATCGCGGCTGCCAAAAGAGAACTGGTATTCCGGGCGTTCCAGCAGGCGGACGGCACCACCAGCCGCAGGTTCGGCGGCACGGGGTTGGGGCTTTCCATCTCCAGGCAGTTGGCCCGGGGGATGCACGGCGAAATCCTTTTGAGCGGAGCGGAAGGGGAGGGGAGCGTCTTCACCCTGTACCTGCCGCTTTCGCAGCCGACCGGCGCGGCATCCCTCCCCCAGTTGCCGGAGGGACAATCCGGTGATCCCCTCTCCCCGCAGCCGGAGGGAGAAGTCAGTCGTCCCCTCCCATCGCCGCCGGAGCGACAATCAAGCGGTCCCCTCCCACCGCAGCCGAAACCAGAAGCGCCGTCAATCGCGGCCGTCGCCCCGTCAGCCGCAGCCGTTGCCCCGGTCGACGACCGCGATCGGCTCATCCAAGGCAAGCCCTGCATCTTGATCGTCGAGGACGATCCGGTTTTCGCCGACCTGCTGATGGAGCGGGTCAGGGAACGGGGGTTCTCCGCCGTCGCGGCCGCCGACGGCGACAGCGGACTGACGCTGGCCGACCGACTCGTCCCCAGCGCCATCCTGCTCGATGTGCTGCTCCCCGGCCGCTTGGACGGCTGGGGGGTCATGCAGCAGCTAAACGACAACCCGCGCCTGAGACTTATCCCGGTGCACGTGATCAGCTGTCCGGATGAAAGGCACAAGGCGCTCTCCATGGGGGCCGTCGGCTTCGTCAGCAAACCGGCGACCGGCGAACAGTTGGATGCCGCGTTGGCGACCGTCGAGCGCACCGTCACTCGACCGCTCGGGCAGTTGCTGGTCGTGGAGGACGACCCAAGCCAGGCCGCGGCGCTGGTTGCCCTGCTGCAGGAGCGCAACCTCTCCATCACGGTGGCCGAAACCGGCGCGCTGGCGGTCGAACTGCTGGCGGGCTCCGAATTCGACTGCCTGGTGCTCGACCTGGGGCTGGCCGACATGTCGGGCTTCGATCTGCTGGAACAGATCCGCAGCCTGGAGCACAACCGGCGCCTACCGGTGATCGTGCACACGGGGCGGGAACTCACCGTCGAGGAAGTCCAGCGGCTGCAGCACTACGCGCAGAGCATCATCATCAAGGGGGGCAAGAGTTCGGAGCGCCTCTTGAACGAAGTCACCCTGTTTCTGCACCTTATGGAGAGCCAACTCCCCGAGGACAAGCGGCGCCTGATCCGCAAGACCCTGGACACCGAGACGCTTTTGGCCGGTAAAAAGGTGCTGCTGGTGGACGACGACATGCGCAACATTTTTTCACTCTCCAGCGTGCTGATCGACAAAGGGATGAGGATCGTCGAAGCGGAAAACGGCCAGGTGGCGCTGAAACGACTGGAAGAGCACCCGGACGTGGACCTCGTATTGATGGACGTGATGATGCCGGAGATGGACGGCTATCAAGCCACCCGGCTGATTCGCAGCGACCCGCGCTTTGCCGGGCTGCCGATCATCGCTTTGACTGCGAAAGCGATGAAAGGGGACCGGGATGCCTGTCTGCGGGCCGGCGCGAGCGACTACCTGACCAAGCCGGTTGATCTGGAGCGGCTGCTGTCACTTTTGCGGGTATGGCTGTACAACCGGGGGGGTGAGGGTGAACAATCATGAAAACTGACGACAAGATCCCGGTGCTGATGGTCGATGATCGGCCTGAAAACCTGCTCTCCCTGGAGGCGCTGCTGAGCGATCTGGGGCTCGATCTGGTGCCGGCCCATTCCGGCAATGAAGCCCTGCGCCTTACCTTGTACACCGAGTTCGCCCTGGTGCTGCTGGACGTGCAGATGCCTGAGATGGACGGTTTCGAGACCGCCGAGCTGATGCGCAAAAATCCCAAGACCCGGCAACTCCCCATCATCTTCGTCACGGCCGGCATGAAGGAGGAGCACCACCAGTTCAGAGGCTACGAAGCCGGGGCCGTCGATTATCTGATGAAACCGATCGAGCCGACGGCGCTCAGGAGCAAGGTGCGGGTATTCTGCGAACTCTTCCGCCAGCGCCGCGCGCTGGAACAGCACGAGCGGAGCCTGGAGGCGCTGGTGGCCGAGCGGACGGCGGATCTCTCCATGACGGCGCAACAACTGCTGCAAAGCAAGGAGCGCTATCAGCGGCTCCTGGAGTCGATCGTCAGTTACGTCTATACCGTGACCGTGGAAAACGGCCGGCCGGCCCGAACGGTCCACAACGCCGCCTGCGAGTCGGTGACCGGCTTCAGCGGCGAGGAGTGCGAATCCGACGCCGAGCTGTGGCTGCGCATCGTCCATCCCGAGGACCGTCAGCTCTTGCAGAAGGCGACGGAGCGGCTTTTGTCGGAAAAGAAAACCGTCAGCGTCGAGCACCGCATCTCCCATAAGGACGGCACGCTGCGCTGGATCAGGAACACCATGGTCCCGGACCTCGGAGCCGAAGGCGCCCTGGTCTCCTTCGACGGCGTGGTGGCTGATATCACCGAGCGCAAGCGGCTGGAGGAGCAACTGCTCCACTCCCAGAAGATGGAATCCATCGGACGCCTGGCCGGCGGCGTGGCTCACGACTTCAACAACATGCTGAGCGTGATCCTGGGGTCGGCGCAACTGCTCAAGCCGGATCTGCCGGAAGCGTCGCCGGGGCGCAAGTTCCTGGATAATATCGTCAAGGCCGCCCAGCGCTCCAGCGACATCACCCGGCAACTATTGGCCTTCTCGCGCAAGGGGGTGGTCAGCCCGAGGCCGGTAAACCTGGCCGAGCTGATCGTCGAGTCGCAAAAAATGCTGGCACTGTTGATAGGCGAGGACGTGAAACTCAGCTTCCATCCGGCAGCCGAACTTTGGACCGTGAAGATCGATCCCTTGCAGATAGACCAGATGTTGATGAACCTCGCAGCCAACGCCCGCGACGCCATGCCGCAGGGGGGGAATCTGACCATAGAGCTCGCCAACATCCGGGTCGACGGCGACTACAGCCATTACCACCTCGACGCCCTTCCCGGCGACTACGTCCAGTTAGCCGTCAGCGACACCGGCATCGGCATGGACCCGCAGACGCTGGAGCACATCTTCGAGCCCTATTTCACCACCAAAAAAGCGGGCAAGGGAACCGGTCTCGGCCTCGCCACCCTGTACGGCATCGTCACTCAGAACAACGGTTTCGTGCACGTCTACTCCGAGCCCGGCCGCGGCACGACCTTCAGAATCTGCCTGCCGCGCTCGCTACAACAGGGCGCGGCGCCAGAGGCGCCCCCTGCGGCGGCGCCGTCGGGAACCGGCACCATCCTGCTCGTGGAAGACGAAGAGATGCTGCTGCAGGTGGCGAGCAGGCAGCTTGAACAGCTTGGTTATAGCGTGTTGAAAGCGGCGACGCCGCGCGAAGCGATCTCGATTTACCGGCAGAACCACGGAGCGATCGACCTGATTGTCACCGACGTGGTCATGCCGGAAATGAACGGCAAGGAGATGGTAGAGCGCATGAGGGCCGTCTCGCCCGAGGCCAAGGCCCTGTTCATGTCCGGCTACACGGCGAAATCTGTGCTGCGGGAGGTCGTCGAGGAAGGGGTGTACTTCATCCAGAAGCCGTTTGACGTCAAACTGCTGCACGAGAAGATCCGGCGGATACTGTCCGAGGAGTGAGTCCATGAACTCGCACCCCGACCAGGCCGAGCTGGCGCTGCTTCTGGAAGCGATCGCCCAGACCTACGGCTACGATTTCAGGGAGTATTCGGAGGCCTCCTTGCAGCGCAGGCTGGTTCAATGGCTCTCCCGCTCGGGCTGCTCCTGCATCGAAGAGGCCAGATCCCGGATCCTGGGGGATCCCGAGGTTTTCGAGGGGTTGCTGCGCGGGTTGACGGTGAACGTCTCGGAGATGTTCAGGGACCCGCAGGTCTTCAAGGCCCTGCGTGAACAGGTGACGCCGCACCTCAAGACCTACCCCTTTGTGAAGATCTGGCACGCAGGGTGCGCCCGCGGCGAGGAAGCCTACTCGATGGCGATTGTGCTGGAAGAGGAAGGTTTAAATGGGCGCTATTGCCTCTACGCCACCGACGTCAACCGCGAGGCGTTGAGTAAGGCCCGGGAAGGGGTCTTTCCCGTGAAGGATATGCAGCTTTTCACCCGCAACTACCAGCAGAGCGGCGGCAGGAGTTCCTTTTCCGACTACTATACCGCCCGCTATGACCGCGCTCTGCTGTCGCCATTGCTGAAGCAGCGGATGGTCTTCGCCTCCCACAACCTGGCCGTCGACCACGTCTTTGGAGAGATGCAGCTGGTGCTCTGCCGCAATGTCCTCATCTACTTCAAAAAGCAGCTAAAGGATCGGGCCTTGCGACTGTTCGACAACTCCCTGGCGCCCGGCGGTTTTCTCTGCCTGGGCATGCAGGAGACCCTGGACGGGCGGGAGATCGCGCCGCGCTATCGTGAGATCGCGCCGGGTACCCGCATCTACAGGAAAGGTTACCAATGAGCGGAGCCGTTAAGGCGAGGGGGGTGCTTCGCCATCGCCGTCCACTTCGATGCGCTGCAGCACGCTCTCCTTTTCCCCCTGGTCCGAGCCGGCATGATGAGCAGCTTCCAGCAGATGATCCGGAGCTAGCCGGAGACGACCCCGCTCAACCTGGTCGACGCCCGCCGCGGTTATGGCGAAGAGCCCGGAGTCAAGGCGCTCCACCCACCCCTTGGCCTTAAGGTACCAGATGTGAAACTCCAGTAACTCGGCAGGAGAGCTCAACAGGCGCGCTATTTCCAAATCGCCCAGGCCGGGAGCGCTCATGTCGCGCCGGCGTTGCACATACAACAGCGACAGCAGGCGTTCTCGGGCCAGCCGGTCATCGCCGAAGGCCGACTGTCGACTGGCTTCCGAGGCGATCCCCCACTTGCGGTTCCAATAATGCTGATACTTCGCGTCGTACCCTGCGCGGGTTGCCGGGTCGGCCAGAGTCCGGTGAGCCTCCACGACCTGGCTGAAACGGTCGGTATCCGGAAACTCGGTGTGATCGGGGTGGAATTTCTTGGCCAGATGCCGGAAGACCCGTTCGATGGTCTCGCTGTCGGCGTTCGGGCTCAATTGCAACAACTCGTAGTAGTCGATGAACTTGGCGTCGCTCATTGAGATCTCCTTCGGGAGTGGTCAGGGCGTGGCAGTCGATCGGTGCGGAAAGGACACACTACTATAGCAAATTGTTGTCAGGTTTTTTGGCAACCAGGCTGGAGTAGGCGATGGAACCGAAAAATCTTCCCTCCGCGACCCGTTGCCGCGCCTCGGCTTTAAGCGCCTCGGCCAACTCGGCTCCGATGCGGCCGGATGCGGCCAGGGCGTCGGCTCCTCGGTCCGCGATGCTCAGCATGTACTCGGGGTCGGTGGTTTCTACTATGCCGAGGTTTCTCTGCTTTTCCAGGCCGAAGCCGGCGGCGGCGACCAGTTGCGGGAGGCGAGGGACCAGCCAACGGTCATGCACCAGCGCCGACATGGCCGCATCGGCGCAGGCCTGCAACGGATCGAAATCGCCGGTGGAGAGCGTGGTGCTCGTGTAATTGCCGTCGAAGACGGCTAAAACCCCGCCGGGGCGCAGCACTCGATAGGCTTCCGCCAGCCCTTTTTCCGGTCCCGGGACATGGCTCAAGGTGGTGTGGAAGACGACCACATCGAAGCAGCAGTCGTTGAAGGGGAGGAAACGGCAATCGCCTTCCACGAAAGTCAGCCTCTCCGCAGCCGTGTTCAATTTTTGCGCCATAGCCAGGAACACCGGTGAAGGATCGACGCCGACCACGCGGCCCACATCCGCAACCGCGGCCAGAGCGCGGCTCACCGGGCCGGTGCCGCATCCGGCGTCAAGCACCTCGCTCCCCGGTGGAAAATCGATGTCGGCCAGATAGGTCGCCAGCATCGCCTGTTGTTGCCTATCGACGGCCCTGCGTTCCAACACGCCGGACAACCTCAACTGGACCTCGTGATCGGCGGCGGCAATGTCCGCATAGACGTCAGCCATTTCTGGTACCTCCTCCGGTAGTTCTGTAAAACGATGGTTTGGCGAACTCTAGAGCAAAGGTACCCTCAGTACAAGGGAAAAGTTTCCGGCGCGCGGGAGCCGTAGGCGAAACATGGCAGAACCGCGTTTCTCACGGCATGAGGGAGGTGGGGGCGGGGAGGAAGGTTGCCGCTTTGAGGCCTCTTTCCGTACCTTGTGCAAAAACTGTTGAACTTATCATGGTGCAGGTATAACGTAATCGGGTAATTGTTCACATCAGCTACCAGTTCACACAGGAGAGTAATAATGGCTCTTTCGCTCACCATCAAGCGTTTGATAACCACCCAGCCGGTGGAGCTCCCTGTTTTCCATCCCATCGCGCTCCAGTTGCAGCAATTGCTGGAAACCGCGGACTACGTCATCACCGACGTCATCGACCTGGCCAACGAGGACCAGTCGCTTGCCGGGCAAATCCTGAAGGTCGCCAACTCGCCGGTCTATGTGGGGCGCGTGCGCACCGAAACCATCAAGGATGCGGTGATCCGGTTGGGCGCCAAGCAGGTCTCCAATCTTGCCATGGCGGCCTCCCAAGCCGGATTGCACGTCTCCGACAGCCCGCTTTTGAACAAATACATGCAGACCCTCTGGTTGCACAGCCATGCCTGCGCCTTCGGCTGCCGGCATCTGGCGCGTCTGGCCGGGTACTCCCAGGTTGAGGACCATGCCTACATGGCGGGGCTGTTGCACGACGTGGGCAAGTTGTATCTGCTGAAGTCTCTGGAGCGGCTGAACAGCAAGGGCGTGGCGCAAGCGGCGCTGGAAGAGGAACTGCTTTTGACCATCTTTGAGGAACTGCATGTGGAGCAGGGGAGCCGGCTCATGCAGCACTGGAACATGCCGCAAATCTATTGCGACGCGGTCGCCAAGCATCACGACGACGACTTTGACACCACCGATACCGTGCTGACCATTCTGAGGCTGGTGAACGCCGCCTGCAAGATGAAGGGGATCGGCCCGGTAAAGGACCCGACCATCGACCTCATGGAACTGCGGGAGACCGCCGTCTTGCAGTTAAGCAGCGACGAGATCGACGACCTGCTGGAAGCCATCGAGGATTCGCAAGAACTGTTGATTTAATACTCAAGGTGCGAGGCAAATAAAGGAGCTGCGCATCGAGCTTATCCAAATGTGGCTGCAATGCTTTTCAGCTCTTTGATATGCTTTGGGGTCTTGGGCTGAACGATGTCCTCATATATTTTGAGAATAATGCCTTTAATGACATCGGTATTATTCTGAAGCCCGGACTTTTGAACAACGGAGCTTAGCTCCTTTTCAGTCCTTTCTGTTATCTTCAATGACAATCTCTTTGTTGAAGGGGCCGATGCTAGCTCGCTTGCTAACAATTCTTTGAGCCTGGAGCTGGAAATGACTCCGGTGTTCAGTTTGTGGAGATAATATAACAAAAGCGGTTTTGACAAAGTATCGCCTATTTCGTCGTCAATTCTATTGGAAGCTAAACTTAGAATGTCGATAAAATGCGCCGGCACCCTGTATTCTGCCGACCTCTTTACTTCATTATATGCTGCCTTGATTTTTGGGGTCGATTGTCGGGGAATGCTAACTACGTTGTCGCACTTGTCACATATGCCTGCCAGAATATTCCTGACAACTCCATTGTTGTCGCTGAAAGGGACATCCCGTAAAGCATAAGTAATCGATTGTAACCCGCAGAATTGGCATACTGCCTTATTCTTGTCACCTTCTTTAACTATTTTCATAGCCCTTCTCCTCACATCTCCTATTTGTGCACGCTTATAAACATTGCTGCTGGTTCAATGAAGTAGAATTTAATGTACCAGGTTGCGTTTTGATGCATTGGTTTGAATATATGGACCATGACAGACTTGTCAAAATGGTGCGGGCTTTTCTCGTATTGAGCACCTTTTGTCTTATTGATTAGCCGAATAACGTCTTCTTCGCTAACTTGTCCACACGCAAAAAGATTCTTTACGTCGATATGTTGGCGAGCTTCGTGGTCGTAGTCGCCAGCCTCCAGGCATTTTATTGCCTTGGTCTTGGTGTCATTAAAACCCATTTGGTCCTCACCATGTTGAGTTTTGAACGCTTTAACAGTACGATGCGTATCGTACGTTGTCAACTGCAATTAAATTATTTACCTTCCCATAGGCTACTAGCAGCGCCAGTTCTTTCCCGTGCCTGCCGCTTGTCCAGACCTTTTCCGCCTCTCTCAAATAGGTTGACCGTCTTGGTCAAAGTGACTAGTATCTAAATGAGAACTCGGCTCAGGCTGCCATCCCTCGTTTACGGCGGTACCTTCAATTGCAGAATCACCCTTATATAATTACGATTTCCTCGGAAAAGGGGGGAGTCGGCAAGACCACCCTCGCCACCAATCTCGCCATCTATCTGAAGGCGATGCGCGAAGACCTCACGGTCACCATCTTTTCCTTCGACAATCACTTCACCATCGACCGGATGTTCGAAATCAACGGCGGCAAGAGCGGCGGCAACGTGCACGACTTGCTGACGGGCAAGCGGGCGAAGGATCTGGTCCAGTTGGGGCAGTACGGCGTCTGCTACATCCCTTCGTCCGAGGAGCTAGAGGACGTCCACCAGCGTTTCAAGGAACCGATGACTCTGGCGCAGTTGCTGGCCGGGTCCGAATTGACCGGCATCGTCATCATCGACACCAGGCCCGACTTGAACCTCCTGACCCGCAACGCGCTCTACGCGGCCGACCGGGCGATCGTTCCGGTGAAGGACATGCCGAGCGTGGAGAACTGCAAGAATATCTTCGCGCTCTTCGAGCGGCACGGCATGGACAAGAAATCTCTGGCCTTGCTCCCCTGTCTGATCGACGAGCGCATCAAGTTCGAAGGCGAATTCCGGGACCAAAAGACGCTTTTGCGGGCCTTCGCCGCCGAGCGCGGTTACCGCTGCCTGGACAACTACATCTCCAAGAGCCCGAAGGTGGAAAGCTTGGGCACCAACCCCAACGGCAAGATCTATCCGATCCTGACCCATGGCCGCGAGACTGAGGTGTACAAGCAGTACGCCTTGATCACGGCTGAAATATTGCGGGTGTACGACGCCGCCTTGAATTCGCGCGGCGGCCTGTCCGCCCATTCGCCTCCGGAAAACGACGATAAACGGCGGCAATCCTCGCCGGTGCCTTCGGGAGGACTGACGGAGAGCTGTCCTATCTGCGGCGAGCCTTTGACCGGAGTTCCGGAAAATCGCAGTTTCTATTTCGAAACCTCGGATTGCGGCCGGCGCGGCTTCCTTCACAACGACTGCTTCGCCGACATGCTCTGCGGCGCGTTGTACGGGCTCTATGACCATTCACAGGCGCTGGGCGCGGCGCGCACCGCGATCGCCAAGAAGGCCGGCAGTTCGGTCTCGTTGTTTACCGCCCGAAAGCCGGGAAGCGCCTTCGTATTGGACTTTCAGCAGTTCGATGCGGCCGGGGAGCTTACCTTTCGCAAGGAATTGCCGTTGACCGGCTTTGCCGAGGGGAAGCCGGTCAGCGGACTGCATGACCGGTTGCACGTGCTGCTCAACCAGTCGCTGGCCGGCTCTGAAGGGAGGTTGCGAGAGGGGGGGTGGCTGGCCGTGCATCCGGTTAACCCGGCGCATCCCGAAACCGTTTTGCAGGAAGACACCTACCGGGCGCTCCGGCAGCTGCAGGCAAAGATCGTCGCACCAGATAAAGGCAATTACTGAAACCAACTCCGCACATCTGTAGGTCGTGTTGAACGGCTTCATCGTGAAACGCGACATTGCACCGTGGCATCGTTGCGACGTCGCGTTTCGTACCTAACGCGACCTACGGAAATAGGTGCTAAATGGTAGCCGCTGATTTATCAACTGCTCTAACGAAAAGCCCCCCGCAAAGGAAGCGGGGGGCTTTTCGTTTTTCGATCGAGAGCGCGATTAACGGCCGTTTCACGGCCGCCAGGTGATGACCGGCGGCTTGCGCGGCGGGAGTCTTTGATACTGCAGCTTCGGAAAGCCGAGCATCATGGCGCCGAAGCAGTTGTGCCCGCTGGGAAGGCCGAGCGCCTCTTGCATCGGCGGATAGGTGGTGGCGGCTGCGTTCAGATATCCGGCCCAGCAGCAGCCGAGATCCATGCTGGTGGCGGCAAGTTCCAGGTAAGTCAAGGCGATGGTGCAGGCCGAAGGGACCATGCGGTTTTCCTTGTCGCCGTGGGCTACGATCAGCGCGGGCGCGCTTCGTAAAAAGATGTCGTCTCCCCGCTCCCATCCGGCTATGGCCCAGTCCACGCGCATGGTTTTGGCAAGATCGGGCAGGTTCGCCTCCAGCCAGCGCATCCAGTCGCAGACTATCGTTGCCAGTCGGTGCAATTTCTCCCGGTCGTCCAGCACCAGCCATTCCACGCATTGGGAGTTCTTGCCGGTCGGGGCGTAGCGGGCCACCTCGATCAGCTTGCCCAGCGTCTCGCGGGGAACCGATTCCTGGCGGTAGACCCTGATCGAGCGGCGGCTGCGCAGGAAATGCTCGCAGTGCTCCGCCGAAAGCCGCAACTCCTTTCGCACCGGCGGGCACATCTCCGTTGCGATGTCCCGATGCTCCAGGCTCTGGTTCGGGCAGGCCGCCACGCAATGCCCGCATCGGATGCATAGTTCGTCGGCCTCGGCCACGGCGCTCGGGTATCCCCCTTCCTCAAAATCGATCACCTTGATCGGGCATACTGCGGCGCAGATGCCGTCGTGGTTGCATGTCTGGCGGTTGACCTCAATCAGGTTCATCTTCCCTCTCCTTTTGAATCCAACGGCTGTTTTTCTGGTAAGTTACTGTATGCCTGCTAATTTAACAAGCGTTTTGTCTCCCGCGCGCTTTCCGCCGAGCTCATTGTTTAGACGGCGGGCCGCAAATCCTTTTTTTTTACAACATTCTTCCTTATTTGTTTCCGATATACGGAGCATAGATGCTTCAGCATCATAATCACGACCAGGGGAGTTCAGCTATGACAATTTCAGGCGTTTCAAACAGCGGGATGCAGGCGTGGCAAGCTAACATGCAGCAACGTAAGCAGGATTTCAGCCAGCTTGGCGCCGCGCTTCAGTCGGGCGACCTTGCCACCGCGCAGACGGCTTTTTCGGATCTGCAAAGCCTCAAGGGGCAAGGGCAAAACGGTGCCGGCAACGGCGGTAATGGAAGCAACGGCAGCAACAGCGGCACCACGATGTCAAAGGACGTGGCCGCTTTGGGTCAGGCGCTGCAATCGGGAAATCTCTCCGATGCGCAAAGCGCTTTTGCGAAAATCCAATCGGACCTGAAAACGCAAAAAGGCGGGCACCATCACCGCCACGGCGGAGGAGCCTCCACGACAACCGCCAATGCCCAAAGCACTGCCGGCACGACTGCCGATAGCGGCACGACTGCCGACAGCAGCACGGTGAGCATCCTCGCCTAGCCGCCGTCGTCCGGTTTGCCCTTTGCCGGTGGCTTCCTATTCGGTAATTTCCCCACTCTCCTGACCCCCTCCCGCTGTAAGGGGAGGGGGGGACTTTCGGCCGTCGCAACTAGCCAGCCCCAAGGTGATCTATTCATATCGCACCCTTTGTACATGATGACATCGACGCTTTTTTGGAAATTTACGCCAGCGAAGGTTCGATCTGCGACAAGTGGCAATTCGAGTTCCTGTTGCGCGAGTTCCCTGAAGGGTGCTTTGTCTGTAAAGATGCCGGGGAGCCGGTGGCGTTCGTCACCTCCATAGCACACGGGAGAAGCGGCTGGATCGGCAATCTTATCGTCCGGCAGGACAGCCGGGGGAGAGGAATCGGCAAAACGCTCACCACCTGCGCAATGGAGGCGCTGAGGTCGGCCGGTGTGCGAACCATCTGGCTTGCGGCTACCGAGGCGGGCAGATGGATATACCAGAAAATGGGGTTTGTGGCGGTCGATACCATCAATCAATGGATCGGATTCGGCCGGGCCGGCCTTACGCAGCGCGCGTCGATGGACCTGGACAGCATGCTGTCGCTTGATCTGGCCTGTTGGGGGGACCGAAGAGAGAAACTGATGGGGATGGTTTCGGAGCAGGGGAAGGTTATCGCCTGCGGCAACTCTTTTCTGGTAATGCAGCAATGGAGTTGCGGCATGGCTCAACTCGGCCCGTGGGTGGGCGTCGACACTCCTCCAGAACTGGTAGAGGAGCTGCTGAAGGCGGCTCTGGCGCAGATCGGGCCGGACACGGCGGTGTTTTCCTATGTTCCTTTCCGAAACGTCGTCGCCGCCATGCTTTTCGCCGCTTATGATTTCCTGATAATCGAAAGCCACACGCTCATGTGCCTGGGAAGCGACGCGGCGTATGCCCCCAGGCACATCTTCAGCCTGGGAAGCCCGGCCTTGGGGTGAGCGCCGGGCGCTGGCGGGCGCATTCGAAACTCAGGTTTGAACCTTGGTTAGATCAAATGCACAACTGTCAGCTCCCTTAACGGCACTCCATCGTTGCCTATCGTCGTCGCCCTTTGACTCCTCTCAGCACGTTACTTTCCGACATCGCAAGAAAAAATCATCTGCTGCTAGTGACAAGCTACCCGGAGGAGCAGACAAACTACCCGGAGCAGCAGACAAGCTACTCGGAGCAGCGGACAAGCTGTCCGGAGCAGCAGACAAGCTACTCGGAGCAGCGGACAAGCTGTCCGGAGCAGCAGACAAGCTACTCGGAGCAGCAGACAAGCTGCCCGGAGGAGCAGACAAGCTACTCGGAGCAGCGGACAAGCTGTCCGGAGCAGCAGACAAGCTACTCGGAGCAGCAGACAAGCTGCCCGGAGCAGCAGACAAGCTACTCGGAGCAGCGGACAAGCTGTCCGGAGTAGCAGACAAACTACTCGGAGCTGCGGACAAGCTACTCGGAGCAGAGGATGAGTTGTTGGTCGAGGGGAAAGTCCTCGGTAGCGGCGGATAGAAGGGAGGGAGTTACAGAGCCAATATGAAGGGGTTGCCCGGCGACAACCCCCACTGTGCTTGCGCTAAGTCCGTGCGTACCACCTAAGCAGATTGTTCGGCGTTGATCTTCGCTTCTTGCGAAGCTGGCAGGTTTCCCTTTGCCCTGGCGGAACTCCTTTGGTCCTTAGTAAGATCGAATCCCGAGGCGAGAAGCACGTCCGGGTTGCGGACAGCCGTTGCTTCCAACACCAACGCGATCTCGTCCAGTTGGATGATCAGTTGCGCCTGGAGGATCTCGCGCTCCGAAATGATCAGCCTGCTACCGTGCATGGATTCGTGGTAAACCGCGTCATGTTTGTCCGACGTGGACAGATACGACGGCATCAGTGTCGTGTTCGCCGCCCACGTCGACTCCGGGAGGTTCGCGTGTGCGGTCAGCCCGTTCTTGACCTTCTGGTTGAAGGCGTGGAACCTGCCCGGGTTCATGGTTCGATAATTCCGCTGGATTCTTTTACCCATTACACCTCCTCTTCGCCTGAGCGAATATAGGGTTGTATGTTGTTGTCGTCCGGATATTAGCGCAAGCACATCCGCAAGGGTAATGGGTAACGCCGGCATTTCAACTGACAAAATCTCCATCGACCAGAAACGTCACGTGCGATAAGAGCTTCATGAGGGCTGCAGTTCAACGAGCTCTTTTGTCCTCTTGACAAATGATTAAAATTTGATAATTTTTTCCCTTCAATTGTCGTAACTGTCATGGCGATGAAAGGAGGGATGGATCGTGAAATGGGAAAACTACGTCACTGCCTCGGAGAACGTCCTCGGATCGCCGCAGGTGCCGTCCTCGCTGGAAATCATCACTCTGATCAAGAAGGTCAACCCCACCAAGCTGATGCTCTCCGAGACCGATCGGGAGCGGGGCTACCAGCTCAAGAACAGGCTCCAGAGCCTGCTTCTCGAGCACTACGGCGACTCCTTTTACCTGATCCCCCACCCCGCGAGTCCAAACATCATCCTGATCAAGCACCGCATGCTCCCTTCGATTGACGCCTGCCATTCCGATTTGACCGCCCTCTCCAGGGAGGCGATCGAGCGTGTGGAGACGGCGGCGCCGCTGTACCCGGAAAGGGAGGAATCGAAACGCAACCGGGAAAAGAGTCTTCGAGCCAGAGGGCACCGGCAAACCGGGGCGGCTCTTTCGGCCAAGCATGCGCTCAAGAAGGCCCAGGACCTGATGGAGCAGTACGATTACGCGGCGGCGGAGGAGGTACTGGCCGGCTTCCAGATCCAAGGCGGCGAAGATCTTCGCTTCCTGCGGCGGGCAGCCGGCATCATGCTCTACGAGATCGGCGCCTATCAGCGTTGCATCGACACCCTGCTGAAGCAACCCAAAAACGTGCTCAAGGACAAGGGCATCCGGGAACTGCTGGCCGTGGCCTACCATCATAACGGCTCCCTGCCGGAAGCGCGCGCCATCCTCGATGGGCTTTATCCGGCCGAGCTTGGCTTCGAGGCCCTCTTCGCCTACGCGGACATCTCCTTCAAGGACGCCAACCTCTCCGCCGCGCTGGAACTGGTGAAGATCGCCCGGGGCAAGGAAGGCTTCTTGCGTGGGCTGGACGCCCTGCAACAAGAGATCGAGAGCGCCATGTTGGCGCAGGCCGAGCCCCTGGCGCAGATGGCCCAAGCCGCCTTGCGGTCGGCTGCCGTGGAGGAGGCCAGGCAGTTGGCCCGCGAGGCCTTGGACCTCTACCCCAATTGCCAGCAGGCGCGCGCCGTCATCTCGGCCGTCAAGGCCCAGACCAATGAGGCGCTCTTGGCCGAGCTCTGGGCCAGGCTGGAAAGCGAACAAAGCGGGGAGCGGCGGATTGCGCTCCTGGACACGCTGCTTGAGCGTGACAAGGAAAGAAGGGACACCGTCGCCAAGCTTCTTGCCGAGGAAAAGGAGCTGCAAAGGCGCAGGCTCTTCGACGATCAACTGGAGTCGCTGCGCGGCCTGGTCTCGCACGAAAGCTGGCCGGAGTGCTTCGACCTGGTCACCTCTCTCATGAAACAGCCCGAGTTTAGCGCCCGGGCCCGGGATGTGCTCGCCCTTTCCCCTTTCTTTCCGGTGCTCCATGAGAACAGGCGCCTCCACAGCGCCGCCGAGCGCTGCGCCAAGGATCTCTGGCTGCGCATGGTCAAGGTCAAGACGGCGCTCGCCGCGGGCAACGCCGAAGGGTGCTTCCAGAGCTTCAAGGAGTTCAAACCCTGGTTCAGTGCCTGGCCCGAACTCAAGGAGGATTACCTCCTGCTGCTGCAAGGCGAGCAGGAAAAGGCAAGGGCCGAGATCGCCGCCCTGATAGCCCAAAGCGAGGCCCCGGAGTGCCCTGCTAGCGAGGTGCGCTGCGTCCTCGGCCGCCTTAGAAGGAGGATGTCGGTGCTTCCCGTTGAAGAGCGCCGGGAACTGGCGCGGATCATGGAAGGACGGCTGGCTCGATTGATTCCGGAGCAGGACCCCGATCAGCCGCTGGCGGAGTACCGCGAGGCATTGCAGATCGGCAACGGCGAGAAGGCGGCGCACCTGCGGCATGAGATCGCCGACATCGCCGCCAGGGAGGCCGTCGAGGCGGAGTTCGCCGAACCCTTCCACATCGCTTGGGAACCACTGACGTTGGAGATGTCGGACGAGCTCCCCATCGATCTGGTCACGCCGCCGCCTCTGATCCTTGCCTTCTCCGGTGAGCAGAAGTTCTTCTTGAAAGACGGCCCTGACAGCTACGTCATGATCGATTTTGCCGCCCAGGCCGCCTGCCGGATGACCTCGCCGGTCTTCTCTCAGACGCACTTTTTAGACTGTACCCAAAACGACATTTTCCTTTTCGGGGAAAAAAAGGGCGAGCGCGAAGTCGGCGACCGGTTGTGGCGGGCCGAGCTGTCGATTGAGCGGGCCGCATTCACGGCAAGCTTCGACATGAAGCAAAGATTCGAAGTCGAGGAGGGGTTCGAACTCGAAGCCGTTTTCGCCTCGAGCGAGCGGGATACCGACTACTACCTGCTGCTCAAGCGCGCCGAGAGTCGCGGTCCCTGGAAAGTGATTAAGACGCGGCTGGCCCCAAAGGGGACCATGCTGACGCTGCAAATAGGGAACCGTAAGGAGTTGAAGATGTGGCGCTGGGGGAGTCGCCCGGATCGTTTCCTGATTCAAGGCGAGGGCGACAATTGGCAGGTGAACCGGAACCTCTCGGTGAAAGCGCACGTAAGGGCGAAGTCCAAAATCTATAAATTCGACAGCGCGAACAGTTTTTTGTACTGCCTTGAGGACAAGTGGCTGATTCAGAGAGACAGCGAGCTGAAGTTTGTCAAGTGCTACGATAGATCCATCAGTTTGGGGCTTTACGAGCCGGAGCGGGTCCACGGCTTCTCGTCCTCGACCGATACCATGCTGATAGTGCTGGGAGACGGCCGCACTCAGTCGTTCTACAACGTCAGCAACAATAAATTCTCCAGCAAGATCAGGAGTGGCCGGGTGATTCCGTCCAAGCGAGACGGCAAGTGGTACTGTTTCGACTACAGCCGCGCGGAGAAGAAGCTGTGGCTGCGGGATATCACCAGCGACATCCACACCGAACTGGAGTGGCGGGAGGTTATCATCCCCCAGAAGAATCGAAAAAAAATGCTGAAACCGATGCTGTGGTTCCATCGCGACCACAACTTCCTTTACCGGCCGGGCGAATGGGGACCCGGCGAGCCAACAGCCGGCGGAGTCAAGAAGAAGAGGTGAAGGATCGCGCGACGCGGCGGCAACGGCAAAGGCCGTGGCATTGTCAAGGGGCCTTGCGTGGAGTTGAGGACAAGCTGTCCGCCGCAGCGTCCATCTGTCGGAGCGGCGGACAACTTGTCATCTTTCATGACGGCTGCAGTTCATTCGCCTCCGCGCCGGCGGCCGCGAGCGCCGCTTGCCGGCTGGGCTTCAGGAAAAGGACGAGCACGGCGCCGAGAAGGGACGCCACCGATATCAGGCCGATCGCCAGATAGAAGTTGCCGGATCTGCCGATGGTCATCCCTCCGACGTACAGCCCCGCAGCCCCTCCGAAGGTGCCGAAGCCAAACCACCAACCGATCATCCTGCCGACGATGCTCGGAGGGTAATTGGTCAGGATAAAGGCGCTGATGGACGGCCCCATGAAAGGTATCCCCCAACCGGAGACCAACAGGCACAAGGCCAGTACGGCGACGTTGGCCGACACCGCCGGCAACAAGATGACCACGATGCAGGCCGAAATCAGGAAGCCCAGCACCGCCGCCAACCTCGAATCGCCCTTGGCCACCTTGTCGAAGAAGTACCCCCCGGCGATGGTGGCAAATAAGCCAATTATCGTCACCGCTATCGAGAGCCTGCCGGACATCTCCGCTCCCAGGCCCAGCCCCATCGGCGCATTGGCGGCCAGGTACGGCGGGACCAGGTTGTAAAGGCAGTACATGGCCCAGGCGTTGCAAAATACCACCAGCGATCCCAGCCAAGTCACCGGGCTCATCAGGGCGCTCAGATAGGTCATTGTCTCGGGGGCTGCGCCGGACGGGAGCGGGGCCGGTCCGTTCACGAGCATGGGCGGGGTTTTCCTGGTCGCCAAGATGGCGAGAACGATGGCCGCCCACCCCGGCAGGCCCAGTATGAAAACGGTCTTCTGCCAGCTCCCGGTCATGGCGAGCACCGCGGGAGATACGAAGACGCCGATGGCGCAGCCAAGCGAGATCGAGCCGATCAAAAGGCCGCTGGCCATGCCGTGCTCCTTGGGAGGAAACCACAGGGCGAGGATCGGACCAATGGTGGCGAAGACGAAGCCCACCGATGCGCCTTGAACCAGCCGCGCCAGCAAAACTGCGGCGAAGCTGTCGCCTATCCAGGGGATGAGCGCGGTCGGCACGGTCGAGCAGAGCAGGCCCAGGACCACGGCGGCGGTTATGCCGAATTTGTCGCAGACGACCCCGCCCCAGATAAGCACGCAGGCGATGGAGAGCACGAAACCCATCATCAGGTTGGTGGCGGCGCCGATCTCGACGTGCAGCCTCTTGGCGATCTCCCCGAGGATCGGGGCATAGACGATCATGTCGATGTAAATGGAGCAAATCGCCAAGCAGCCCGCCGCCAACACCAGCCATCGGTAACCGGTACTCTTTTCTACGGTCGTCATAGCTCACCTCGAATAGGGTTTGTTCGCGCCGAGCGCGGCGCGCATGGAAGGCGGCATCGGCCTTCGGTCCCGACGGCCGCCGTTCGAGGCTTTGCCAAGAACGTGCCAGAACCGAGTTTGCGGCGGGTTGTGGGTGTGCTTGCCGGACGGCGGGGATGGCGAGGGGCGCTGCCTTCCGGTAGAGGCATGGGCTTTTATGGGAGGTATGGGAGGTATGGGAGGTCGGGGAGGTATGGGAGGTAT
>CAIYDQ010000246.1 GCA_903925075.1 uncultured Geobacter sp. | reverse complement strand
ATCCGAACCGCTGGTCCAAAAATACCAGGAATTGGGACCCCATCGAGACGGTTTATCTAAACCCTGAATCAAAGGTGGAAACGAAACTTCTTGATGCTGCATAATTTTCAGCAGAGGCGACAACTACCTTGACACCCGCCGTGCACACGGATTAAATCTGATAGAAGCACGGATTAACGCGGGTACGGCGAGCTTCGATCGGAATGGGTGGCCGGCATGGGTCGGAATGGGTGCCCGACAGGCAGAAATTGGAATGGCTCAGTGAATGATATGGTAATTGAGATCTAAAACCTTGGAAAAAGCTCTGTCTCCGGTGATGAAAATGTAGGGCTCAGCTAAGGTAAGAGCTGATGCCGCTTGGATGGCATCAGGTGTCCTCAGACCGGTGTTTGCACGAAGCATTAGGGCACGGTCAATAACCTGGGAGCCTATCTCCACTATGGACAGGTCGCTTGCAGAGAAAAAAGATCGGTACCGTTCGATGATGGGAACGCTCCGCTCCCGTACCGGCTTGACGAGGCATTCTAACAGGCTGAGCCGTGAAACAGAAAACCGGCTCCTAGGATGCTCGGCGAAGATATCCGCTACGGCTGAGTGCACCTTTTCACGAAACACAGGGACCGACTCAACCTGATAAATGACAATGTTAGCATCAAGGAAGATGATCACGGCTTTTCCCATCCGTCACGTTCACGGGACAAACGGTCATCCAACTCTCCCTTCTCAGCCTCCCCGAGTGGTGGCAGGGAGAACCACTCCATCACTGAAAGTTGCCGTACGGGAGCCTCCCCTTTGGCTGCGTGTAGCAAACGCTCATATTCATCCTCAGCGAGCACCACACAAACCGGATGGTTACGTTTGATGACATGCACAGGCCCCTTGGTAATGAGCTTTTCGATGGCAGTGATGCCGTGACGTTTCAACTCGTTTGCAGCAATAGTGTTCATATCGGTACCCTCTTGAGTGCTTTTCGCCAAAGTGTAGCAGTAAAATGCCTCCTTATCAAGCTGGAATGAAATCCAAGGAGCCAGTGGTGTCGAAGGGAACCAGTGGTGTCAAGACTTGGTAACTGGATATCGTTCTGACATGAGGACAACGGAAACAGGCATTGAAGATTTGAAGATGATGCCCAACACGCGCCACGACCGGTCAAGCCGGTCAGGCTTGGGCGTTGGACTGACCTAGCCAAGTTGTCAGGTGAGCACCTCCCAGTGACCGGCTTTGGTAGACCCGACATGACGGATAATCCCGGCTAATTTCAATTTGTTCAAATGATATTTTATTCCATCTTCGCTGAGGCCCATCTTTTCAGCCAATTCTCTTCGCGTCATGGACGGCCGTTTTCTTAATGACTCCAAGATTCGTTCTTGGGCAGTTTCTTGGGCAGTTTCTTGGGCAGTCTCCACAATGGTTTTACCTGTGCCCTCAGCACCACGAGGCTCGGCATTCTCGAGCGGGGCTTTCGGAAAAACGAAATCTATCCAGAAACCGGTGCTGTCGCAGTTGAAACGCGGGGACTGATAGCCCTGCTCAAGGCACGTTTTGCGAATCAGGTCGATGCCACGCCCCCATGATTCAACCTTCCCGGCACGAAAGAAGGTGTTGGCGATATCCGGGTTTGCGGGTTGCGACGAGTGTTTGGCAAGCAGGCGGTCCAGGGACCAATCAGGTGGCAGCTGGCCGGGGTTCCACATCATCAGTTTGTCGTCATAGACGCTGATCTGGATAGGAACGCCGGAAGCGTAATCCTTGTGGGCAATCGCGTTGATCAGGGCTTCACGAAGGGCGGCCTCGGGGACGGGGAAGCGTTCAAAGCGCTGTGTGCCGCGATAAGAAATCCCGGCGCGAAGGTACTTCGTCAAGAGAAGGTCGAGCGCCTTGTCAGCCTGCGTGAACAGGTCCCCCCGGATGACATCATGATACAGGAGGTCGGAGTCCGTGCGAAAAATCCGATTTTGAGATAGGCGCCGGTGGTGAATTTCTCGGGATCAGGGTGGAATAGAAGGGTAGCGGCCCGTTTAAGGTAGCGGTTCTCCATGAGGTGCAATTTCTCGATGAGCAGGGCATCGCTCTCAGCGAGCAATTCGGCGCCGACACGACCGCTCTGTGCAGCAAGTTTACGAAACTCCCTTATCGCCAACGGATCCAGGTCATGCAGACCTACATAAGGGATGGGTACGCCATCCCAGTGCCTGCCCTGCTTGCGCAGAAGGAACTTGTCCAATGCCGCGCCCTTCAGCTCCTGTTTGGTGCTGCCGCTGCGGAAGTGGTACTCACCTTTGTAGCTTACAGGATACGGGTAGGGCTCCACCACGATCTCCAGGTGTTCTTTCCCAGCTTCCTCGCGCAGGTTCACTTCAACCATGATGCCAAGGATGTCACGGACTTTGTTCGGAATATCCTCCATCAGTTTCGCAGCATTCGCAAGGCCCACGACAACCCCCTTGTCGTTGCGGCCAATCTCCAAGGTGCCCCCCTCGGCATTGGCGAAACCGCAGATCCATTTCAGGTAGTCGTCGCGCCAGGATTCCTTCCATTCTCTCTGCTGGTTTTCTTTCATGCCCAGCCGGTCCTCCTTGAGGGTGTACCTGCCTGCTCGCGCACTCGATCAGGGTCTGGTGTATCGACAGCGCACCTTATCAGGCCAATAGACACGTTGTCCAGCATGTATCTTGGAGGGGGCGCCTGAAGTTCGTGTAGGATAACGCGGTTTGGTGGCAACAGCCTCTCAAGCGACCTCTTGAGGTTTCCTGCGACTGCCGATAGATACCACTTTACCTGTCGCGCCCGTGATGATGCCGACCAACTTCCGCTCCCAGTTTTCTAAAGCCTGCTGCTTCTCCCGATCATACCGATACTGGTTGTAGACCCTGATCACTCCCCGCTTGCTGTGATTCAGCACGGCGTCTATCACCTCGTCCATCTCTCTTGCCTGCGCCATAAAGGTTGCCGCCGTGCGCCGCAGATCGTGCGAGGTGAAGTGCTCCACTTCGAGCCGGTTCTCGGTCGCCGGCCTGCCGTCCTTCCCGTAGAGCGGCTCACCATTCTTGTCGGTCACCGCCCACGACCTGTTCCTGGTCAAGGCAACGATCAACGCCTGCGGCGCCATGGCCTGCTCCTGCTTGGCATTTCGCGCCGGAAATATGTACCGCCTGCCCGAGGTATCCCCGATCAGCTCAAGGGCGAGGTCGGCCAAATACACGCGGTGAGTCTTGCCGTTCTTCGCCCGCTCCGCCTTAATCGTCCACCATCTGCCGTCGATCTCCTCGGCGCGCATCCCGATGACTTCGCCGGGCCGCTGGGCGGTTACCAGGATCAGCTTCAGCGCCCGGCGAATCTCCTCCGACATCGCGCACCGTTCAAGGTTGTTCCAGAAGGCTTTGATCTCCGGCTCCGACAGGGTCCGTTCCCTGGCATGATTCGGGGCCGGAAGCTTCACCCCTACGCAGGGAGAGGCCCGCAGGATGTCCCGCTCCATGGCAAAGTTAAACATCTTGCTAATTATGGCAAAGCAGTAATTCGCCATTACGGGAGCGCCCCGGTCAACGATTCCCTCCAGAAGCAGGACCACGTCCCTCTTGGTAATTTCCTCGGCCTTCCGCTTTCCCCACACGGCTATCACGTCACGGTTGAGAATTTCTTGGTCCTTAGCCCATGACCGCTTGTGCGGCTTGGCGTGACGCTCGATGTACTCCGCACAGAGGCCGGCGACCGTCAACCGTTTCTCCTCCGCCTCGGCCGCGAGCCGCAGCTCTTTGGCCACTCTGACCTTGGTGTCACGTTTTCGCAACTCCTCCGCCATGGGGTCGATCTTCTTCAGTACGTCTGCAGCCAGCACCGTGGCCGTATCCCGCGCAGCCGAAAGCCCCAGATCGGGATACGCCCCCAGCGGCTCTTTTAAGCCTCACTCCGCACGATCAACCCTTCCACTGCAAAGAAATGCCGGTCGATCGTCAAAACGACGGCCCCATGCTTGAGGGCAAGCGTCGCGATCAGCACGTCGGACATGGGAAGCGTTTGCCCCTTGCCCCTCAGTTTAGAGGCAAGCAAACCGGCCTCGATCCAGGTCTCCCCGCTCACATCAAGCTGCGGCAGGCCGTCGAAGACTGAAACGAGCTTCTCCTTCTCGGCCTCGCCCTTCGCCCCCCCGCAGCAACTCGTAGAGCACCACGCCGCAGCAAAGCACGGCCCCTTCAGCCAGCGCCGCCCTGAGAGTGGACGCCAGAGGCGTCCCACTGCCACGGAAGAAGTCGATCCAGGCGCAGGTATCGGGAAGCACCCTATTCCTGGTCACGATAGCGCTCCTTTTCGGCGGCAAGCTCCAATTCCTCCTCCGCCTCCCAGTTGTTGTCGATATCGATCTTCCCCTCAAGCGCCAGGATCTCCTCCATCTTCCGGCGTCGCACGTACTCCTCCATCACGGTGACGATGGCAGCTGTCTTGGAACGCTGTCCAGAGAGTCGCTGCACCTCGGCAATCAGTCCATCAGGTATGTTCAATGTTGCACGCATATCACGCACCTCCTATGTATGCCCCAATTGTATGCACTATAGCACAAATTGGTCAATCAGAACTTTCACTCTTCTGCGAGCAGGGGGGACGTTCATACAATAATGCGTTGCCATCACTGCCATAGGAGGATCGCATAATTGCATGAGTGTCCCCACTACCCACTCGGAACGCCTGGAAGGGGAAGGCCAAGGCAATGGCGGTCTTTCAAGGGAACAGGCGAGAAGGGAAGGAGGAGAAGGGCGAGGCAGCAGCCGTATGCTCGACCCGACGTGTGGAGCGCGAAGAAAAAGCGAGTCAGCAAGTCGCTTCTCTCCGGACCGGAGAAGGATCGGAAACAAACGGAAAAGGGCTTCCGGTTTTGTCGAAAGCCCTTTTCTGATATGGGTCGAAATGAGAGGCGTCGCGCCTCCGGCCTCCCCTTTCCCGTGGGATACGGAGAGGACGGGCTACTCTTCGTTTTTTATCTCCGCGACCGCCTGGCGCCAAGCAGCACGCAGGTCGTCAAGCAAACCGGTCACCTCTTCGGCTGCCTCGGCCTCCAGATTGGCATCGGCATTAGCGAGTCGCCTCTTCATGTAGAGGTAGAGTTGCAAAAGCTGCATGCAAAGCTCCGGCGCGACCGTGTGATCAAGGGCGCTGATCAGCTCCGAAATCGTACTGGAAACACGGTGAATGTGTTCGGACCTGCCGTCGAGATCGTCGTTTCGTATGGCGGTCGCTGCCATGCGCGCCTCGATAATCGCAGTGTCGTAAAGGGTGAGCAGAACCTGCTCCCTGGAGGCCGCCTGGATGCTCATCTGCAAGTAGAGTTTGGCAGCGCCGGCACGCATCATCGGTAGAACCTTCTCCTGCGATTGGTAGACACAACCCATCCCCACCCTGCCCCAAAACATCGCGCAGCGGGGTCCGAAGCCAACCACTCCTCAAAAAGCGAGGGAGGCGCCCCGTCGCCTCCCCCGTACAGGCAGTTGCCTCGCTAACCGCTCTTGCCGTTTTACCGGAAGAGTTGGAACAGGGACTGCGGCGAGGCGTTCGCCTGGGCGAGCAGAGCGGTTGCCGTCTGTTGCAGGATCGACAGTTTAGTGTATTTGGCCATCTGCTGAGCCATGGAGGAGTTCACGATCCGTTGGTAGGCATCCTCGGTTTTGGTATTCTGCACCGCGAGGACTTCTTCCTTGAGAGTAAGGCGGGAGGTGAACTTATCGACCTGGTTGATGCCTGCCTTGACTGCGTTGAGCGCGGCCGTGATGCTCTTGGCAACGTCTCCGGCGTTGGTGGTGGTCACCCCGTTCTTGTCCTTGGTTGCGGTGATCTTGAGCGCCTGGTCACTTAAACCGAGTCCCTCGGCGCTGACGGATTTTCCGTTGTTGGTGCCGGCGCTGGCATTGAATCCCTGATGGGCGTTGATGGCCAAGTCACCCCCGCCTGTTGCGCCGTTGGTGCCCGTGTTGGCACTCCCCTTTCCCTGCGTGAAAGAGAAACTGCCGATGTCGGTGACCCCCGTCCCCAGGTCGGTACCGGAAATTTGCAGCGCCTCGCTCTTTCCTTTCCCTTTGGCGCCGGAGAGCAGGCCCTTGCCATTAGACTGTGTCTGTTGGACGATGTCGTTAAGCTGGTCCCGGTATGCTTGCAACTGGGCATTGACCTTCTCCCGCTCATTGGTGCCGGCAGTCTCCCCCCCCTGAGCGGTCAGTTTGCTCATCTTCGTCAGTATGTCCTGCATCTTCACAAGACCGTTTTCGGTGGTGGACATCGCCTTTTTGGCGTCCCCGATCCCCTGAAGCGCCGTCTTCAGGCTCTCCCTGCGTTGGTCAAAGGTCGCGCTGATCGAAATGGAACTCGATCCGTTCGCTGGGGAAATCGGCCTAAGGGTTGTCAGGGGCGCCTGCTGGGCAACCAGGAAAGGGTTTACCGTCTGGAGGGAGTTGAGCGAGTTCAGCATATACATATTGGTGGCAAGTCGGCTGACGTCTATGTTTGTCATGAGAAGCCTCCTTATGTGTAATTCATTATAAGACACCACTTATACAACTGCAACACGAAATACAAAAAAACCGGCAATTTTTCAGTCCGCCATGGCCCCCTAATACCGTTCGCGAAACAGGTTGGTTGCGCCCTTGCCCACCAGGATCTCCGTTGCGTCATCCACCATGGATGGATTGCCACAGATATAGAAGTCCGTTGTTTCCGGCGCTATTTCCAGGGAAGGTATCGCATCGGTAACCCTCCCCGAAAACATCCCAGCCGCCGGCGGGTCGTCGCTTAGGCAAACCGTTATCTTTAACAGATGCGCCGCTCGGTGCTGTTTGATCCTATCGAGCAGCACGACGTCGTGCCGGGATTTGCAACCGAAATAAAGGTGAATGGGTGGCGGGGTATCAAGATCGAGCAGCAACCGTATCATGGCAATACAGGGGCTTATCCCGGTTCCACTGGCTATGAAACAGTGACTATGCTCGGGGTTGGCAACGGTAAAGCCACCCAGCGGCAGTCGCATCAAGACTTCGTCTCCCACGGCAAGCCCGGAGATGAAGCGGCTTCCGTGCCCCCTGAAGCGGCTGTCGACCAGAAAGGTAACCCGCCCACCGTCGAGTTCCACTATGGAGTAGTCGCGCCACCGATATTCCCCCACCCATACCCGCGCGAACTGCCCCGGTTTGAAGTTTATTTCCCCGTTTATTTCCCCGGCCAGTTCAAAGATCAGTTCCGAGACCGTTTCGGTGACGGCGTTTTTTTGCAGCAGCACGCCGCTCAGTTTCCGGCCGGTACGTTGCGAACCGCCGCGGACAGGCAGCGGGGGCGTTCCTCCAGCATTTGTTTTTTCCGATCGATCAGCCATCGACTCCATCGACTCCACTAGGCCCCTTATCCACACGGTTTCGCGCTCTTACCATGTGGTCGTGCGCGTATTGCATTTCTGGCCTCCATTTATCCCATCGACTCCAAATTCACGGTTCGCAATACCATGCGAGGACGAATAGTTCCAAGGTGATGATGTCGTGCACCAAGTGCATGCCGAGGCGTTCGTAGAACTTGCCCGAACCGTAACGTACATCCCAAAGGGTGCGATCGATGTCGAACAGGGCATGAGCCCTGAGGCTGCCATCCGCCTGCGGGGCAATGACGGCTGGAAAACTTATCGGCCGGGCAATATCTTTGATGGTTAATTCGCCTTGGACCCTGGCGTTTTGCGTCTCTGGCGAAACTCCCTCCTGCGCCTGCCATTCATTGAGCCGGAAAGAGGCCGTCGGGAAACGGTCCACCGCGAAGAAATCTTCCGACTTCAAATGGCGAAGGAGCAGATCATGCCAGTTTTGATCCTGCAGGTCCAGATTTTCGATGCCGGTCATGTCGAGCACGACTTCGCCTGCCGACGGCATCCCTGCCTTTATGACGATCTCCCCACTTTTCACGGTTATCCGGCCATGGTGACGGTTATTGAGGTTGCGGCCGATCCATTCCAGCGCACTCTTCTCGACATCTATTCGATAGTTGCCGTCTCGCAGCACCGATCCGGTTTCGGCGGCGCGATCACCCATCTCGACCGGCAGCCCTTCCGAACGCCACGCGCGAAGTCCTCCCTCAAGGACCGAGACGTTCAGGAACCCCGCCTGGATCAATCTCTCCCGAGCCAACTTCGCGGCTTGTCCGGAGCCTGTGGCGTCGTACACCACCAACTCGGTCCTTGGACCCGGAACACATTCGGCGATTCGCTCCAGAAAAACCATTTCGTAGATGCAGGCGTTTTTTGCGCCTGCCAGATGACAAGCGGCATAATCTTCCGGCGTCATAACGTCGACAACCATGGCGCCTGCAGCCATACGTTCCTTGAGATCCTTACAGGTGATGGTGGCATTCATGACGTTGCTCCCTTCGTAGCCGCATTCAGTCGCGTTGCTACGCAATAGTTTCAGCGTACACACGCGCACTCCAATATGTCAACGGCTCTGACGACGGCTACGGATGCGACGATAACTGTCCCCTTCGCAGAACGCAGAGTCGGGGTCGGAAACGCAGAGTCGGCAGAGTCGGGGTCGGACCAAGCTAATTGGCTGATACTATTGGGGTAAGCAACAAAATATGGGCTTATTTTACTCTTAGAACCGCATTTTTGATGGCAACATTGAGGGTTTAAGAATGGCCACTTTTTAACCTGGGCTGCATGGACACGTTTCGAAACCGTGTCCATCTTTGTGTTTTGGGACATGGGGTGTCATGCTCTATCCACATAAGCACGTCGGCACACAAATCCCTGAGGGCCATGGGGATCTGCGACCAGGGGCCGCCTATGTTTTTGTCGGTTTGACGGCGGGTGCCGGCCCAGCGCCATACCTTTCCGAACATGCGTTTATGTAGCTCACGGACGAACTCTTCGGAAAGGATGTTCCCCGGCCGGCGGTGGAATGCCCATTTTTCCGCTCTGCCGATGCCACGCTGCTCCCAAAGATTTAGCTCGTACCGGTCGGTGATGTGGGAACGCCGCCGTTGATCTGTTGATTCGAAGGCTTGATCCTGCCTGATGGAGGTACGGCATCCAAAGCGGCAAACTCGTCCAGAGCTTCCCGGGCTTGTCGAAACTCGGGGACTTGCGATCCGATCTTACCCAAGCCTGCGGATCGCTTTCTCGGACTGCCCGTCAATCAGCTCCATCAAACGGTACAGGGCGTCGCACCGGTATTCGGCAGTCTCTTCTGCACAGCAGATAATTCTCGGTTTACCATAGGTCGGCATGCGCATCGCCTGAGCCTTGTAAAACTCAGGGTTCTTGAAAGCCGCCAGGCGTTTCAAATGGTTCAGTCCCCTTTGCGAAATCCCGGTCTTCAGGACAAACAGCATATTCGCTTTAACGATCTCCATTTGCCGAGGGAAATCAGTTTCCAGCAATTTGACGGTGACCGTTTCCCACGGCTTGGGTTGCACTTCATCTTCATCGACTTTCAATACCCCGAGTTCGTTCCCCAGGCACATTTTGGAAGTGATCATTTTCACCTGATCTTCAGACAGTCTCCGGATCGCGTCCAAGAATGCCCACTGATCGGCATACGACTCAAAATCCCCATCGACGAATTCGCTATTTCCTCCCTTGCGTGCCTCTTTCTGCAAAGGTAGCGCTATCAGATTTCCCAGGCCGCCCTTGGGCATGGTGTCCTGATTGGGGAAGAACCTGTCATACGATTTGAACGTGATCTCGTGTCGTTTACTCATGGCGTAGGTGAGCAACGAGGTACCGAACCTTCTTGCAATGGAAGCTGAAATAGGACTTTCAAAGAAAAACCAGGCATGCGCTCCATTGCCGGAGCGCGAACGCTCGACGGCGACAGCTATAGCGAATTCCTCGCATACCTCTCTCAAGGCCGAAGTATCCTTTTGCCACTCACCGTCATCGAAATCTACCGCCAGAAACCAGCACGTCTCATCAAGGCGCATCGGATAAATTCCCGCGACCACCTTCCCCAGCAGGTGGTCTTGGATGACCTTCTCATCCAAGGCTGCATACGCCTTGTGGGTGCAACCGGCACAGGTCCCCTTCGGCTTCGCGCATACTCCAGACCTCCATTCATTCAGACATGAAGGCGAATAGCCCAACTTCTCCTTCTGCTTGCTCTCCCATCTCTTGGCATAAACATCGTCCCGTCCCTTGAAGAGCGACATGAACAGCCTGATCTTTTCTCTCGAATCAGAACGATTGCTTATGCCTGAAAGATGCGCCTCGGAGGTAAATTGTGGCGCGATCATTTCGGGTTCGGGCTCTTTCCCGGATATCTCGTTTATTGGAATCCGAACGTCAGGAACACCCAAACGTGCCTTCAAGGCCCCATTTTCTTCTTTCAAATTAATATTCTCAGTCAATAAAGTCTGATACTTCTCAAACAGCTCTTTAAAAGAAATGGACGCCTCATCTTTCACGTCAAGACCTCACTCATTCTTCCGACCGATTCAAATTCGGGCTTTCACAAATTCGCTTGCCGCCATCTGCGCGGTAAAGGATACCATTCGACCCAGGGAAGTAGATGAACAGGGCAGCGGCTAACCCACGGCGATTATAGCCATACACCCGATCACAAACAAGTTTAACGAGAACGAACCATCGATCTGTTTTGAGTCCGGGATGGGGGAGCCAAATAATCAAGGGCCTACAACTTTCAAGTCGTAAGCCCTTATTTTTGTTGCCGTTATGCTGCCGTTTATTTCTTACTGCGCCGTCCAGCCTCCGTCTACCGGGATGGGAGACCCGGTGATCTGGGAGGCCGCGTCGGAGCAGAGAAAGACGGCCACCTGCCCCAACTGCTCGATGGTGACGAACTGCCGGGACGGCTGCTTCTCCGCCAAGAGATCGCGCCCCCCTTCCTCCAACTCCACCCCGAGGGCCTGCGCGCGGGCCGCGATCTGCGGCTCGATCAGCTCGGTGCGGGTCCACCCGGGACAGATGGCGTTGCAGGTGATCCCCAGCCCCGCCGTCTCCAGCGCCACCACCTTGGTAAGCCCCACCAGGCCGTGCTTGGCGGTCACGTAGGCCGCCTTCTGCGCCGAGGCCACCAAGCCGTGCACGGAGGCGATGTTGACGATGCGGCCCCACCCCGCCGCCTTCATGTAGGGGAGCGCATGATGAATGGTATGAAAGGAGGAGGAGAGGTTGATGGCGATGATGGCGTCCCATTTCTCGGGCGGAAACTCCTCCACCGCCGCGGTGTGCTGAATGCCGGCGCAATTCACCAGGATGTCGACCCCGCCCAGGCGCGCCGCCGTGTCCGCCACCAGCGAGCCGATTTCGGCCGGCACGCTCATGTCCGCGCCGTTGTAGCAGACGGCTACGCCGTGCGTTTGCGCCATTTCCGCCCGTTTGCGCTCGATGGCCGCGGCATCGCCGAAACCGTTCATCATGATGCCGCACCCCTGCGCCGCCAGCGCTTGGGCGATGCCCAGGCCGATGCCGCTGGTGGAACCGGTGATTAAGGCGCTTTTTCCCTTCAACATGGCAATCCCTCCCTTGGCAAGTTCGCTAACGCTCGACCACGGTCGCCGCCACCTTCAGCTCCGGTTCGGTGGAGGCCCTGATCTCCTCGACCGTGTGCCCCGGCGCCAGTTCGACCAGCACCAGCCCTTCGGGGGTCACGTCCAGCACCGCCCGGTCGGTGATGATCCGGTTCACCACCCCCTTGCCGGTCAAAGGAAGGGTGCAGCGGTTGAGGATCTTCGACTCCCCCTGCTTGTTGACGTGATCCATGATCACCACGATCCGCTTGGCGCCGTGCACCAGGTCCATGGCGCCCCCCATCCCCTTGACCATCTTCCCCGGTATCACCCAGTTGGCCAGGTCCCCGGCGGCCGAGACCTCCATCCCCCCGAGTATGGCCAGATCGATATGCCCGCCGCGGATCATGGCGAAGGAATCCGCGCTGCTGAACAGCGACGAGCCGGGAATCATGGTGATGGTTTCCTTGCCGGCGTTGATCAGGTCCGGGTCCAACTCCTCTTCGGTCGGATAGGGGCCGATCCCCAAAAGGCCGTTCTCGGACTGGAGCACCACCTGTTTCCCCTCGGGGATATAGTTGGCGACCAGGGTCGGCATGCCGATCCCCAGGTTCACGTAGAACCCTTCCTCGATCTCCTGCGCCGCCCGCTGCGCTATCTCCTCGCGTGCCCATGTCATGCCGTCGCTCCTTTTCGCACGGTCCGCCGCTCGATCCGTTTTTCATGATGCTCGCAGCAGATGATGCGCTGCACGTAGATGCTGGGGGTGTGGACCTGATCGGGATCCAGGTCGCCGGTCGCCGCCAGGAGCTCCACCTCGGCCACGGTTACCCGGCCGGCGGTCGCCATCATCGGATTGAAGTTGCGGGCGGTCCGGTGGTACTGCAGGTTCCCCATGGCGTCGCCGCGCCAGGCCTTGACCAGGGAGAAATCGGCCTTAAGCCCCGACTCCAGCAGGTATTCCTTGCCGTCGAACTCCCGCGTCTCGCGCCCTTCGGCTATGGGCGTGCCCACTCCCGCCGGCGTGTAGAAGGCGGGTATGCCGGCGCCGCCGGCGCGGATGCGCTCGGCCAGGGTCCCTTGCGGCACCAGTTCCACCTCCAGCTCGCCCGAGAGGTACTGGCGCTCGAACTCCTTGTTCTCGCCCACGTAGGAGGCGATCATCTTCTTGATCTGCCGGTTCTCCAGCAGCAGGCCGAGCCCCCAATCGTCCACCCCGCAGTTGTTGGAGATCACGGTCAGGTTCTTCACCCCGGTTTCCCGCAGCCCGAGTATCAGGTTTTCCGGGATCCCCACCAGGCCGAAACCTCCGACCATCAGGGTGTCGCCGTCCTTGATGCCGGCCAGCGCCGCCGGTATTGCTGTGCATATCATCGACTCTTCTCCTTTGGAGCTTTATTTGTTCCTACAATGGTCTTTTCAGCAGGCGCGACAGCTCGCCGACCACGCCGCGCCGAAAGAGCAGCACGCAGACGACGAAGATGGCGCCGATGATTACCGTAATCCAGGAGCCGACCGAACTCAGTTCCGATTGCAGGGTCACCACGGTGAAGGCCCCCACCAGCGGTCCGAGCACGGTGCCCACCCCTCCCAAAAGCGTCATCAGCACCACCTCGCCGGAGGCGTGCCAGCTGACGTCGGTCAGCGAGGCGAGCTGAAAAACCAGGGATTTCATGGCGCCCGCCATGCCGGCCAGGGTCGCCGAGATCACGAAGGCCATCAGCTTGAAGCGCTCCACTTGGTACCCCAGCGACACGGCGCGCGTCTCGTTTTCGCGTATCGCCTTCAGCACGTGGCCGAAGGGGGAATGGATGGTCCGGTAAATGATCCAGAAGCCCAGGCAGAACATGAAAAAGATGAAGTAATAGAGGTTCAGCCCCAACGGGCTGCCGCCGACGGTATAGACGCGCCCCAGATCGATCAGCCCGAAGAGATCGCCGCGCGGGATCCCCTGCAACCCGTCCTCGCCCCCGGTGAAGGGGGCCTTCAGCGCCACGAAATAGACGATCTGAGCCAGTGCCAGGGTGACCATGGCGAAATAGATCCCCTGCCGGCGGATCGCCAGGCTGCCGACGGCGTACCCCAAGAGGGCCGCGGAGAGCGTGCCTCCCAGCACTCCCAGCTCGGGCGTCAGCCCGACGCTCTTCACCAGATAGCCGGTGACGTAGGATGCGCCTCCGAAAAAAGCGGCATGCCCGAAGGAAAGAAGCCCGGTGTAGCCCAGCAGCAGGTTGAAGGCGGCGGCGAACAGCCCGAAACAAAGGAGCTTCATCATGAACACGGGATAGACGACGAACGGCGCCAAAAGGCCCATGCCGATCAAGACGGCCCAGAGTATCTTGTTCATTCAGGACTCCCTGCCGAACAGGCCGGCCGGCTTGACCAGGAGCACGACCACCATGATCAGGAAGATGACGGTGCTGGAGGCGGGGGCGTAGACGACCTTGGTGAAGCCCTCGACCACACCCAGCAAAAGTCCGGTGACGATGGCCCCCATGATCGACCCCATGCCGCCGATCACCACCACGGCGAAGACGGTGATGATCATCTCGGCCCCCATGACCGGGCTGACCGAATAGATGGGCGCGGCCAGCACCCCGGCAAAGGCGGCCAGGCCCACGCCGTAGCCGTAGGTCAGGGTGATCATGAGCGGGACGTTGACCCCGAAGGCCTTCACCAGCTCCGGGTTTTCCGTGCCGGCCCGCAGATAGGAACCGAGCTTGGTGCGCTCGATCACGAACCAGGTGCCGAAACAGACCGCGAGGGAAATGACGATCACCCACAGGCGGTATTTCGGGAACATCATGAAGCCGAGACTCACTGCGCCGTTGAGTATTTCCGGCTTGGCGTCGTAGGGATCGCCGGAGACGTTGAAAAAGTTGGTGAAGACCCCTTGAATGATGAGGGCCAGCCCGAAGGTGAGTAGCAGGCCGTACAAGTGGTCGAACTTGTACAGCCTCCTTAACATGGTCCTTTCGATCGCCATCCCCAACGCCCCCACCACCATCGGGGCCACGAGCAGCGCCGCCCAGTAATTGAGATGGAAGTCCGGCATGCCGATCAACGGACCCAGCGTGGTGTAGCCGAGCAGCGCCACGTACGCGCCCAGCATGTAGAGCGCGCCGTGGGCGAAGTTGACGATGTTCAGTAGTCCGAAGATCACGGCCAGGCCGAGGCTCAAGATGGCGTAGAACACGCCGTTGTTGAGCCCCAGCATGACCTGCGACATGACTGTCTGAAAGGTGATTTCCATCGATGTGCCCCCGCGTTTCCTGCTTCGGCCGACTCGCTTGGCCAGCGAGTCGAAGGATCGTCAAATGCCGGAATCGACTCTATTTCTTAACCTGCGAGCAGGTGCTCTCGGCGAGCGGCATGAAGGCCTGGTTGGCCGGGACGGTCTTCACTATCTTGAGAAGATCCCACTCCCCCTTGGACTCGGCCGGCTTCTTCACTTCCATCAGATACATGTCGTGCACCATGCGCCCGTCCGCCCTGATCTTGCCGTGAACCGCGAAGAAATCGCTGACGTCCATCGACTTCAACTTGGCCATGACCGCGTCCGGATCGTCCGTGCCGGCAGCCTTGATGGCCTTCAGGTAGTTCATGGTGGCCGAATAGGCTCCGGCCTGGTCCATGGTCGGCATGGCTTTGTGGATCGCGTAAAAACGCTTGGAGAAGTCGCGGCTGGCCTTGTCACGATCCCAGTAGAAGCCGGAGGTGAACTGCATCCCCTGCGCCACCTTCAGGCCGAGGCTTTTGATATCGGTGTCGAAGATCAGCAACCCGACCAGCTTTTGCCCTTTCTTGTCGATGCCGAACTCACGCGCCTGCTTGATCGCGTTGGTGGTGTCGCCCCCCGCGTTGGCCAGGCCGATGATTTTGGCGCCCGAGGCCTGGGCCTGGAGCAGATAGGACGAGAAATCGGAGGTGGCCAGGGGATGACGCACGGAGCCCAGCACCTTGCCGCCGAGCTTGGTCACGAATTTCGTGGTGTTGGCTTCCAGCGAATGCCCGAAGGCGTAGTCCGCCGTCAGAAAAAACCAGGTGTTGCCGCCGTTCGGCACCACGGCCTCCGCGGTAACCTTCCCCAGCGCATAGGTGTCGTAGACGTAGTGCACGCTGTAGGGGGTGCAGGCGCTGTTGGTCAGATCGGTGCTGGCCGCGCCGGTGTTCATGGTGATCCTTTTCTTCTCGCCCGCCACTTTCTGCACCGCCAGCGCGCACCCGGAGTTCAACAACCCGGTGATCATGTCCACCTTCTCGTTGTCGAACCACTCGCGGGCCTTGGCCGAGGCGATGTCCGCCTTGTTCTGGTGATCGGCGCCGATGACCACGATCGGCTTGCCGAGCACCTTGCCGCCGAAATCCTTGACCGCCATTTCCACGCCGACCTGGGTCCCTTTTCCCCCCAGCGTCGAATAGACCCCCGACATGTCGGTCAGCACCCCGATCTTGACCACGCCGTCCGAAATGCCCGCCCCGAAACTGCTGGTCGCCAGAGCCGCCAGCGCCGCCACCGCACATGCCGTCACCAATCCCTTTTTCATGCCCGTCCCCCTTCTTCGTTGAATTGCACCCGCATCACACGCCCAGATACCTGTTGAGCCTCTCCATGCTCCCTGCCAACTCATCCTTGACGATCATCTCCGCGATGGCGCCGTGTTCGATCACGTAGTGGCGATCGGCCAGCGGCGCGGCGAAACGGAAGTTCTGCTCGACCAGGATGATGGTGAAACCTTTCTCCTTCAGTTGCTTGATCAGCCGCCCCAGCGCCTGGACGATGACCGGCGCCAGCCCTTCGGTGATCTCGTCCAAAAGCAGCAGGCGCGCCCCGGTGCGCAGGATGCGGGCCATGGCCAGCATCTGCTGCTCGCCGCCGGAGAGCCTGGTCCCCATGGAGCCGCGCCGCTCCTTCAAGTTCGGGAACATCTCGTAGATCTCCTCCACGCTCATGCCGCCGCTTTTCACCACCGGCGGCAAGAGCAGGTTTTCCTCGACGCTCAGCGAGGAGAAGATGCCGCGCTCCTCCGGACAGTAGCCGAGCCCCAGGTGGGCGATGCGATGGGTCGCCATGCCGATGGTCTCGCTCCCCTGGACCGTGATCGAGCCGGCCCGCCGCCCCACCAGCCCCATGATCGACTTGAGAATGGTGGTGCGGCCGGCGCCGTTTCTCCCCAAAAGGGTCACCAGCTCCCCTTCGCCCACCGCCAGGTCGACCCCGTGCAGGATGTGCGATTCCCCGTACCAGGCGTGCAGCCCGGAAATCTTCAGCATCTCCTTAGCTACCGCGTCAGACATGTTCGCTCCCCATGTAGGCTTCCAGCACCTGCGGATTGCGGGACACCTCGGCGTACGGACCCTCCGCCAGAATCGAGCCGCGTTGCAGCACGGTGATCCGGTCCGCCAGCGTCGACACCACCTTCAGGTTGTGCTCGACCATCAGGATGGTGCGGTTGGCCGAGACCCGCTTCACCAGGGAGGTGATCCTGTCCACGTCCTCGGCCCCCATCCCCTGGGTCGGCTCGTCCAAAAGTATCAGTTCCGGCTCCAGGGCCAGGGTGGTGGCGATCTCCAGCGCCCGCTTGCGCCCGTAGGCGAGTTCGCCGGTGACCTCGCCGGCCAAGCCCGAGAGCCCGACCTGATCCAGCAGTTCCAGGGCTCGTCCCTCCAGCTTTTGCAGGCAGCGGTCGCTCTTCCAGAACTGGTGGGAATTGCCGGTGCTTCTTTGCAGGGCCAGGCGGACGTTTTCCAGCGGCGTGAGGTTCGGGAAGACCGCCGAGATCTGGAAGGAGCGGATCACCCCCTTGAGCGCGATCTGGGCGGGCTTCTCGCCGGTGATGTCCTTGCCGTTGAACAGGATGGTGCCGGCGGTCGGGGTCAGGAATTTGGTCAAAAGGTTGAAGACGGTGGTCTTGCCGGCGCCGTTGGGGCCGATCAGCGCGTGGATATGCCCCCGTTCCACCTGCAGGTTCACGTCGCTTACCGCCGCGAACCCCTTGAACTCCTTGGAGAGCTTTCTAGTTTCCAGGATGTAATCCGCCATCGAGCGCTTCTCCTTGATTCCGCTTGCCACAGCTTCAGTGGGACATCAGCACCGGCACCGTCATTTGCCGCAGCAGTTGGCCGGCGACCGCCCCCAGCGTCATCTTTCCCTGCGGCGTATGGGCGTAGGCCCCCATGACCAGCAGATCGTAGCCCTCGTCGCAGGTCCGGTTCAGCAGCGCGTCGCCCACCGGCATGTTGGAGACCACCATGCGGTCCGGGGTCGCCTTGACGCCGTGGCGTTGCAGGTGCTGGCAGATGTCGCCGCAGAGGCTTTCGCCGTCGTCTCCGTAGCTCTCGGCGCTGTTGATCGCCAGCACCTCCACCCGTTGCGCCCGCTCCAGCAAAGGGAGCGCGTCGTTCACCGCGCGGGTCGCCTCGCGCCCCGCCTTCCAGGCCACCAGTATCCGCTCGCCCACCGTGGCGAAGCTCCCGGCGTAGGGGACGACCAGCACCGGTCGGCCCGCGCCCAGCACCACGCGCTCCGGGATGTCGGCAGGCGATTCATCGGGAGCAGCCTGACCGACGATCACCAAGTCGGTGTAGTGGGCATGGTTGTTGATGATCTCGGTAGCGCCCACGCCGATCACCGACCAGTCTATGTACTGCCAACGGGCCTCTATGCCCGCGCGCTCCGCCTCTTCTTCGAACGTCCGGCGCACCTCGGCGGCCGCCGTTTCCGCGTCGTTGCGGCGGGGCTGATAATACTGGTGGGTGATCACGTAGAGGCCGGTCAGCCGGGCGCCGAAGCGCTTGGCCAACTGGATGGCCACCGCGAGCCTGACCTGACAGCCTTTCGTCTGGTCCATGTGGAGGAGAATATCTGCAAACGCCATCGAGACCTCCGATCACCGTTGTTGCTCGTCGCCAGGGGGAGCGAAGGAGGGAGAGGGGGCTTTTGATCCGCCAGACCCATAACCTCTAAACCCTAGCCGCAAAAATATAACGTTCTTTTACGCTTCATCATGCCAGGCCGGCCCAGCCGTCCTCATGAACGAGATGCGTTTGACAAGATCAGCTCAAACATAGCAATAGCCAAGCCAACAAGCGAAGGAAAAATGCAAGCCGCTAGAGTGACAGCGTTTTATTATTAAACAGGGAGCTGCCGCTACAGATAAGCCTTCCCCTCAATTCCAGGATTCTGGAAACAAAAAGGGAGGGCGCCGGATCATCCGACGCCCTCCCTGAATAAACTTATGCCCACCAGCTAGGTAAGCACGCGTAACTTATCGATTAAAATAATGAAGCGGCGGCTTTCCAGCTTTCCGGAATGAATTCCAATAATCTGGAAACCAATAACCAGGAAACATCCGTCCAGCTTTTTTGGTAGGCAAGCGGAATCACGCGAACTCCGAAACTTTATGCAGAGATGGCGCCTTTTACAGCTGCTTGCTCCCGTCTTGTATCCGATATTGCTCGACCTTGGCGTAGAGGGAGGACTTGCTGATGCCCAGCTGGGCAGCGGCGGCCAGCCGGTCCCCCTTGGCATCCTTCAGCGCCAGGCGGATCAGTTCCTCCTCCAGCTGGTTCAGCTGAAACTTGAGGGAGCGCTGGCGGTCGGGCGCCACCTCGCCCCGGGCGCTGGTCACCAGGCTCCGGGGGAGATCCTGCCAGGTCACCAGGTTGCCGTTTTTCACGTACAGGGTCTGTTCCAGATCGTTGCGCAGCTCGCGCACGTTTCCCGGCCAGCAATAGGCCATGAAAAAGGCCTCGGTCTCCGCATCGACCCCCTCGACCGGGATGCCGGTCTCCTTCTCCAGCTCCCTGAGAATCTTCTGGGTCAGGAGCGCGATGTCGCCCTTTCTCTGGCGCAGCGGCGGGATGTCCAGCTTGACCACGTTCAGGCGGTAGAACAGGTCGCTGCGAAACTCCCCTTTTTCCACCAGCGCCTCCAGGCTCCGGTTGGAGGCGGCGACGATGCGCACGCTCACCGGCTCCGGCTGTTCGGCCCCGACCGGCTCGATCTCGCGCTCCTGCAACACCCGCAACAGCTTGACCTGCATGGAGAGCGGCAACTCGCTCACCTCGTCCAGAAAGATGGTGCCGGCGTTGGCCAGGGCGAACTTCCCCTTTTTCCCCTTCTTGTGGGCCCCGGTAAAGGCCCCTTCCTTGTAGCCGAACAGCTCGGACTCGAAAAGGGCTTCGGGAATGGCGGCGCAGTTGACCTTGATGAACGGGCCCAGGGCGCGCTTGCTCTCGATGTGGATGGCGTGGGCGAACATCTCCTTGCCGGTGCCGCTCTCCCCCTCCAGCAGCACCGTGGTGTCCGACTTGGCCACCTTGCGCCCCAGTTCCTTGACCTGCTCCAGTTCCCGGCTGGCGCCGACGATCTTGTCGAAGGAGTATTTGGCGCCCAACCGTTTGTTCAATTCGCTCTTGTAGAACTCCAGCTCCGACTTCAACTTGCGGAAGCGGTCGATCATGGCGAACAGGTCGTTCACGTCCTGGAACATCACCTTGCCCACCACGGCCACCACCCGCCCCCCCTCCAGGATCGGGATGCGGTTGGCGATCATCTCGTGGCCGTTGATCTTCTGGATATGGGCGATCTCGGCCTTGCCGGTCTTGGCGACGATGTGCATGCGGGTGTTCTCCACCACCTCGGCCACATGCCTGCCGATCATCTCGTCCATCTTCATGCCCAGGAAATCGGCGTAAGCGCGGTTGACCTTGAGGATCACCCCTTCCGCGTCGGTGATGATCAGCCCCTCGTAGGCGTTGTCGATGGCGACTTCCAGCATCTTCAGGGAATTGCCCGCCTCGCTGGCCCGAACCGCCAGTTGCCGCAACAAGCGGTGAATCCAGCCGTCCTGTCGGATCTTCATTGCGCGGCTCCTGTGAGCAATCCGGTAAAGCCCCCGCCCACGGCCGGCACCAGTTCCATGCTGTTGGCGATGCAAGGGATGCGGTCCTCGGGATGGTGCGTCACGTAGAGGATCTGGGTGCGGCCGGTTTTCCCCAGGTGGTCGACGAGCTTCAGCACCATTTCCCTGTTGACGTCGTCCAGCCCCTGGCAGGGCTCGTCGAGTATCAGCAGGTCGGGCTGCTTGACCATGGCCCGCGCCAAAAGCACGAGCCTTTGCTCGCCGTAGGAGAGATTGCGGAAAGAGGCGTTGGCCTGCTTTTCCATGTGCAGCATCTCCAACCAGCGCAGGGCGATTTCCTGCTGCTTTTTGCTGTAGTCGTGATACACGCCGATGGAATCGAAAAAACCCGAGATGACCACGATCTTGACGGTGACCCCCACCCGGTATTCCTGCTGCAAGGAGGTGGAGACCAGGCCGATGCGCTTCTTGATGTCCCAAACGCTCTCGCCCGAGCCCCTCTTGATGCCGAAGAGGGTGATGTCGTTGGCGTAGGCCTGCGCGTTGTCCCCGCTCACCAGACTTAACAGCGTCGACTTCCCCGAGCCGTTGGGTCCGGAGATTTTCCAATGCTCACCCGCCTTTACGCTCCAGTTCAGCCCGCTCAAGACCCGCTTTTCGCCGTAGGCTACCAGCACCTCTTTCATCACCACCGGCGGAGTTCCCTCCGGCAGCGGGGCGCTGGCCGAGGAAGCATCGATCTCGGGGAGCTGCGAGGGAAGCGTGTAGTGAAAGGCGTGGAACCTCAGTAGCGCCTCGGAATCGAGCAGCTCGCGCCTGCCGCCGGAGACCAGCAACCGGCAGTGCTGGATATAGGCTATGTGCGTCACCTCGGGAACGATCTCGCTGAACCGGTTGAGCAGCAGCACCACCCTGACGCCCTTGCGCACGCAACCGCCGATCAGCTCTCGCAGCAGCGCGCAGGAGGCGAGGTCCAGGCCGTCAAAAGGCTCATCCAGCACCAGCAGCTCCGGCTCCTGCAGCAACGCCTTGCAGATCAGCACCTTGCGCATCTCGCCCGTCGACAGGAACTTGAGACCGCGCTCCAGAATCGGGGCGAAGCCGAGTTTGGCGGCCAATTCCTCCAGCTTGGCTTCCTGTTCCCTATCGCCTCCCAGGATGAACTCTCGCGCCTTGGTTCCCTGATCCACGAACCCCAGGAAATCGGAGTCGTCGTGGCGCCTTTCCAGCTCCAGGATCTCGTTCACCCTTTCGAAAGAGACGTACCCCGAGCTGACCGCGGCGCGGCAGGCGCCGGCGATCACCTTCAACTCGCCGCACAGCAACCTGCCCAGCGAGGATTTACCCGATCCGTTGGCGCCGACAATGGCCCACTGCTCTTCGTCTTTAATAGTGAATGTGATGTCGTGCAGGCTGGCGGTATCGTTGATGGCCGCGGTTACCTGGTGAAAGGATATCTCCGACAAATCTCTCTCCGTATGCGGTGCGGCTGGCAGTTGCTCAAGCTGTCTTATACAATATGGCCGACTTTGTCAATCGGCAGCTCTCCGCCGGCGCCGGGCAAAGAAAAAGGGGCCAAAAAACTTGAGCCCCTTTTCCCCGCCTTGACGTCTGCCGTGCATCCTGGCCGCGCAACCCTGAGGGGTGCGCGGCCGCGATCGCATCAGGCCCCGCCTTCCATGACCGACTTCAGCAGTTCATTTTCTTCGTTCAGTCTTGATTTCAGCTGCTGCAGTTCGTCCTGGGTGTAGACGCTGCTTCCTTTGTTGATTTCGATGTTGAGCCGGTCGATCCTGTGCATGATGGTATCGACATCGCCTCGGCAGTTCTGAGACATCAACAGGCATTCGTCTTTCTGCACGCCGCTTGTTCCTTCTTCAGCCAAGACCGGCATCGAGGATAAGAGTGTTGCTGCGGACAATATCGCTATCGCTAGGGCTATCTTTTTCATGACATCCTCCTGGAATCTAACTTGGGTTATATGTGTCGTTTCTCTTGACAGTTCGTATCTTCTTTATGACTCCAGTATACGAGGGCCCGCATCTATTGCAAGTGAATTTCAATATCATAATTCCAGATATGCATTATTTTTCTTTAATCAAATCGACATTCGTCCAGCGACTCCCGGTGAATCTGCCTTAACCTATCAAAACGTTTCTAATGACGGCGTCGAAGGCCATGGCTGTACATCTGCGGAGTAAATACGATCTAAACAAGGAGGTCACACTACATGACTCGCGCCTGCTGGACTTCCT
>CAIYDQ010000245.1 GCA_903925075.1 uncultured Geobacter sp. | reverse complement strand
CCCCCCCCCTGCGGCCTGACACCCTTCCGGCAACTTCCCCCTTTGACATCCCTCTTCAGGCTGGTACTTTTTTTAAATATTACTAACCATAGGCCAGCCATGCCCCCTAAACAGTCCCGTCCGAAAACCTTGCCCGGCATCACTTACCGGATGCCCACCCACTGCGGCAAGATCTACATCACCGTCACCACCGACGCAGACGACCGCCCCTTCGAGGTCTTCGTCCGCTTCGGCAAGGCCGGCCACTGCGGGGCCGCCATCTTTGACGGCATGACCAAACTGGTCTCCTACGCGCTGAGATCAGGCATGGACCCCCAAGACGTAGTCAAGGCCTTCTCCGGCATCGTTTGCAGCTACGGGAAAGATACCTGCCTGAACGCGGTAGCCGAAGCTCTCAAGGAGGCCCGGGGAGTCTCCGAGCCCACGCCGGCCGACCCTTGAACCTATACTTGTCCCGGTTTTCCACGTCAACAGCGTCCAGGGAGCGACGGACATGAAGATCGATCCCGCGCCTCTCAAGAAAACGCTCCTGATCTTATTGTGTTTATTCGTTTTGCAGGTATCGGTGGTTTTTTTCGGGAAAAGATACTGGCTGAACGTTACGGCAAGCGTGCCGGTGGGCGTTTACCGGCTTGAGAAACTCGACAGCTACAGGGGGGTCAAACGCGGCGACATGGTCGTCATGGCTGTGCCCGACCGGTTTCAGCCCTACGTGTACGGTCGGAAATGGTTGCCGAAGGGGTGGCCACTGATCAAACATGCCGGCGCCGTCGCCGGGGACCTTGTCTGCTGCAAAGACGGCGTGTTCACCATTAACGGGGTGCTGGTCGGGCATATTTGCCGGACGGACCGGGAAGGGCTCCCCCTGCCTCACCAGGAAGGGTGCGCACGGGTGCCCGCAGGTTACTTTGTCCCGGTTGCCACCGGGCTGAAAAACTCTTTCGACGGCCGCTACATGGGGCCCGTTTCCCTGGCTGAAATCGCCGGTGTGGCCAAGCCCGTCCTAGTTTTCGAGAAGTAGCCGGCCAGCTTTATCCGGGAGCAATCATGTCTTTCCTCACCGACATAAGCATAGCGATGATACTTCAGTTCCACCGGTACTACGACCGCAAGAGGCAGATTAAATAGTGCCCGTGTCCGGTACTGGACGGTTCCGGGTACGCGCTCTATAGCTTTACCGATCAGAATAAGTGCGTTCAGCTTTCAGGGCGCACGGCTACCACCTTTCGATGCGACCCGACCAGCGATTTCTACCATACGCCGCTTGAAAACATCAGGAGGGATCTGCCATTGTTCCTGAGATGGTTTTGGGCGGACCGGTTTGCAATCGACGAAAGCTGGCTCCGCCCCGAGAAGTGGGAGGGGTGTGAGGACGGCGAGTGCGACGATGACGACTGCGAGTATAGCGAGCGGGAGTCAATCATGTGCGTGATGGAGCGATGTATCGGCGCGTACGACCTTTACGGAATTGATTGCCACTTCAGGACGGCCTATTGCCCTTGCGCCATGGTGATCGACTGCCCGTGAACTGGACTAGGAGCGAGCCGTGTTTTTACTGGCCGGTTTCATCTATACCGCCGGTTTTCTGTCACAGTGCGGCCCGAATGTTTCTCCGGCCACGACCCTGGCGATCATTGAGGTCGAGAGCGGCGGAAACCCGCTGGCCATCGGGGACAACAACCTCAAGAGAAGCTTTTCGCCCGGGACGAAGCAAGAGGCGGTGAACTTGGCTGCAGATCTCATCGCTCAGGGGCACAGTGTGGATCTAGGCCTCATGCAGATCAACAGCATGCATCTGGCGCCCATGAAGCTCTCGCTGGAGGATGTTTTCGATCCTTGCGGCAACGTGCGGATCGGCACGACCATCCTTACCGATTTCTATCACCAACATCAAACGACCGATCCGGCGCTCTCCCTCTTCAAGGCGCTTTCGGCATACAACACGGGCCGGGCATGGAAAGGCACGGACTATGTGAACAAGATCCTCGCGGCGGCCGGAGCGTCCTACAGGATTTCGTTTGGCCCCTTGTTGGAGCCCGCAGGCAGGCCACTGTCAGCCGGAAAGAGAAAGTCCGGCGACGGCAAAAGAGACGGCGCCGTTTCGCCCTTCTTTTTCAGCAATCTCAGCACCTCCCTGGTTGCCCGCAAAGGCAGGACCGGGGAGTGAATCTTCAACAAAGGGGACGCCCCATGCTTTCCTTGTCGAACGGCGGCATGTCCGCCGGCCATGCGGGCAAATATTTCGCACAGGAAGACTATTACCTGAGAGGCGGCGAGTCCAGCCGCTGGCTGGGGAAGGGAAGCGAGACACTGAAGCTCCAGGGACAGGTGCGGGAAAAGCAGTTTCGAAACCTGGCCCAAGGGAAATCTCCGGACGGCGGCAAGCAGTTGGTCGCCCCCAAGATCACCAGGGACGGAGACGGCCATCAGCTGCAAAGCCACCGCGCCGGCAACGACCTCACCTTCTCGGCCCCTAAATCCGTTTCGGTGGGCTATGCGGCCGGCAACGGGGAGCTTAAGGAGATCTGGGACCGGGCCGTCATCAACACCATGCGGCACGTCGAGGAGCACTACAGCCAGTACCGGAGCCCGGACGGCGTAATGACCTCCGGCAACCTGGTAGCCGCCAAGTTCGACCACGTAACCAGCCGCTCCCTGGACCCGGAGGTGCATAGCCATGTGTTCCTGGTCAACATGACACGCGCCCCGGAGGGTGGGTGGCGAGCCAACGAGCCCAAGAACATCTATGCGGACAAGATCTCCATCGGCATGCTGGCGCGGCAGGAAGCGATGCATCTTTATGAAAGGGCCGGTTACCAGACCTATTTCACCGACCGCAAACAGATGCTGTTCGAGATCAAAGGAGTGAGACAGGAGGAACTGGAGTCCTTCTCGAAGCGGAGCGCGGAAATCGCGGAACAAGTCGCGCAGTGGAAGGCCGAAGGCAGGTTTCCCGGATTGCCCAACAACCTGCTGAAACAAATGGCCGCCCTCGACACCAGGGACCCGAAGCGCAAAGTCACCAGGGAGGATGTGCGGCGGGAGTGGGACCGAGGTTTCCAAGCGGCGGGCAGCTCGGCGGATCAGGTCAAGGAAAGGATCGAAGCCTCCAGAATCGGCAGACGCCTGCAAGGCGAGGAGCCCGCCGTTGCCGTCGCCGAAACAACCGGCCCCGCCAAGACAGCCGGCAAGATAATGAAGCAGGCATCCGCGTTCCTGACTGACCGTGAGGCGGTTTTCGACCGGGCGGAGCTGATAAAAACCGCCGCGCGGATTTCCGGCGGCAGACACGGCTTGGAGGAGCTCAACGCGGCTATCGACGGTCGGGTCGGCGGAAGAATCGGCATCGAGCGGATGGGGCAGGAAGCCCACGGCTGGCAGGCGGGGAAGGAATTTTACAGCACGAAGGAGATGCGTGAACTGGAGGCCCGCAACGTCGAGACGTTGAAGAATTTGGGCGAGTTCGAAAGCGTCACCTCGCGGCCCGAAGTGGAGGCCTATCTTGCCGGGCTCGCCAAAGAGGAAAAGAGAACGCTCTCCGCCGAACAGGCCCGTCATCCTGCCGCCTACCGGGCCGGCCTGGCCGGAGGCGACCGGCTGTCTCTCTCCGAGGGACAGCGGCGGCACATCGTCAACGAACTGGCGGGGGACAAGGGTTTCTCCGTCACCCAGGGGGACCCGGGAACCGGCAAGACCTTCGCCGCCGAGGTCGTGGAGAGGTTCAACCGCGACGTGCTCGCGCCCACGGGGAGAAACCACTATACCCTCAACGTCGCCTACACCGGCAAGGCGGCGCTGGAAATGTCCAAGGCCAACGGAAAACCGGCGTACACGATCGACGGTTTTTTGAATCGTTTCCACGACGGGAAGATCGGGGAGGATATCCTCGGGCAGATCGCGCCGAATCTTTCCGCAGGCGAGGCGGCCAAGGTCCAGGTTGCCATCAAAGTCGACGAGGCGTCATTCGTGGGAGGCCGTCAGGCGGAGCATCTTCTGCAGGCCTTGAACGAGATAAAACTTCAAGGCGTGGAGGTCAAACTCGTGGAGATCGGGGACAGCAAACAGATGCAGAGCATCCAGGCCAGCCCGTTTTTTGTCCAGGCCGCGGAGCTCGCCAAACAGGGGCACGGCGATTACGCCGCGATGAAGGAAATCAACCGCCAAAGGAACCGCGAGCTCTTGAAGGCGGCGCGAACCTTGAACCGGGACGGCGACCGGCAGCGGCTCGGCGCGAACGCGAAGGAGACCCTGGGGATGCTGAAAGACCAGGGGCGGGTAACGGAAATTCCCGACCGCCGGGAGTTGGTCAAGGCAGCCGTCGCCCATTACCTGGCCGAGTCGTCCAAACCGAGCCCCGACCCGGCGAAAGCCGCCGCAGGCGAGAGGAATTCCGTTCTGCTCGTCACCCCCTTGAATCACGACCGCCAGGAACTCAACGACGAAATACGGATGGCCCGTTTAGCGGCAGGAGAGATCGAAAAAGGCAGAAGCTTCGAGGTCCTGACGCAAGTGCACCAGGGCGTCACCACGGCCGGCTTCAGGCCGGGCATGATCCTGGTCTTCAGCGGGGAGCGCGACAAGGCCGGCAAGGCAAAGGCCGTGCAGGGGACCCACCTCGACCAGCAAGGCGAGGTACAGAGCGTGGACCCGGAGAAAAACAGCGTGACCGTCCGCTTCGGCAAGCCGGAGGCCGGGCAGGAAGTCGGCATCGGCGAAGGCGAAAAAATCCCGCCCGAAGAAGGAGCGCCAAGGACCGCCATCAAGAGCTTCGACGCCGCCGAGCTGGTGGGGAAAACCACCCTTTACCGGCGGGACCGGCGCGAGTTTTCGCCGGGAGAGCGCATCCTGTTCGGCAAGAACACCAAGGATCAAAGCGTGTGGTCTCCCGAGGGGAAAAAAGGCGCAGGCATCCGCAACGGAGAGACGGGGGAGATAGAAAGATTGTCCGTGTACGGGAAGGATACCGTCGCGCAGGTCAGGCTCGACGACGGCCGAAAAATGAACGTGCACCTGGATCGTTTCGGCCCGCAGCAGATCGACTACGGTTACGCCGTCACCGTCTACAAGGGACAGGGGGGCACCGTCGACAGCGTGATTCCCTTTCACTTCGTGAAGCCCGGAGTGGAGAACGACAGTAGCGCGCTGGCGTCGATAGCCGGCGTCGCTTTCACCGAGGCTCGGTTCCGGCAATGGAACGCCGCGCTTTCGGATTTTGAAAAGACGTACCGGACAACCGTCAAGATCGGCGGCCATGGTGGCGATTTAGGTTTCGCGATGCTGCGCGACAAGGAGAGCGGCGCAGAGCATAAAGGCGTTGCCGTCCAATTCCACAACGGCAAGGCCATCGTCGCCGACGAAGAGCTCCGCGTTCGCATGCGCGACTCCGGCATGTATTGGTCCCCCGACCTCGGATCCTGGGTCGCAAGCGCCACCAACGAGAGCGCCATGCGTCTTATGGATCGTCACCCTCTCAAAGACGCGGCCTATGTCAGGCAGCTTAAAGAACTGGCGGCAGGGGAGCTAGCCGCATTCAAGCCGGTCAGAGAGCGTGCAACCGGCGAGCGGAACTTTCAGACCGAAGTCGACAGCACGCTCGACGCGGAGAAGTTCGGACGGGCCTCCTACAACGTTTTCAACGTCGCCATCACGCGCGCCCGACACGAGGCCATGGTATTCACCAACTCCGTGACCGGCCTGGAGAAGGCCGTGCAGTCGGTTGACGAAAAAACCACCACCATTGGCCGCGATCTTTCCCTGAAAATCGAAGGACTCACGCGCGAGGCGCGCAGCCATACGGAGCACGCGGCAGCTTCGGATTCCCGGGGACTTCGCCATGAGATTCCCGAGATTACCATCGTGGAGGCAAGAGCAAAGACGCCGCACAAGAATCCGGTCGAGACGACGGAGCGGGCTGCTACGATCATCCTGCCCAAACCGCTTCCCGGCCACGAGTTGGAGCGCTGAAACGTAGCGGAACCGAATTCGAAAGCGCGGGCTTGCGCCGGGAGCGACATGGCATGATCGAGGGCCGGTTTCACGCCGGGAAAACCGTAAGCAAAGCCAGCCATTTTTTTTGCACACCAGACGCAGCCCTTCGGGCTACCGCGCCTGTAACCTCCTGAAATCGTAAGATTCATCCGCTAGCGCGGTCCCGACAAAACCCGCGCAACACTCCGATATCATTGCGCTAGCATGCGCTAGCGCCGAATTGCCACCGAAAACGGAGAACCTATGTCCAGGAAAGCGATGTTGCCGGCCAGGCTGGATCCCGATCAGATCGCCAGATTGAACGCGGTTTCGAAGGCGAATTACCTCTCCATCGACGACACGATTTCCCTTGCTCTCGACGCCCTGGAAAGAGAGCAATGCGTGGCGGAAACGGTCACGGAACGCATGGAACTTCTGGAAAAAAACCTGGCCGCGCTGGTCGCCTTGATCGCGGAGTATAGCGGAAAAATCGACCGGCAATTCGGGGAAGCTGGCATTAACGAGAAGGAGCGCTTGAAGAGCCTGTTCAGGCTCCTCGAAGCGAAACTCTGCGAACACGACGAGGCCGAAGCGGCGCGTTTCGCCGACCTGCTCGAGCGCTCTTTCAGGGGCGCGCGGTGAAAGAAAACAGCTACCAGGGGTACGAGGTGCGGAAACATCGCGCCATCATGACCGGCAAAATGTGTTTTCAAATCGCCGTCGGCTGCCTCCTCACGCAGCTCCTTTTGTTCGTCGTTTTGATCGACGTGCGTCTGAAATTGCCGATTGTCGGGGAAATTCAGATGGTGCCGCGGCTGCATCGCGAGCTTGCGTTAAAGTGGCCGCTCGCGCGATTGCAACAGCTCATGTCGGTGAACGGCGTATTTCGTCTGCGCACTGCGGAAGAAGGAAGGCTCCCGGCATGGCCTCGGAATTCGCACGGGGTCGTGGAGGTCACGGCAAGGGAATTGATCCGGAACGTTTCCTATCGGCGCGTCTTCACCTCGAAAGAAGCCCACTGGGGATGGGCGGTTGCCTGCTCTTTTCCGGCATGGCTTTTCTGGCCGGTGGCCATCCGATTTTTCCACAGAGCGACCGCGAAAATCAAGGACAACGAACACATTCGGGGCGCGGAATTGATCACCGAAGAGGAAATCCGGGCCCAGACCGACGGGACGGGGATACTTTTCATAGGCAGGATCAGGATACCCGAATCGGTTTCGAGACGCCACCTCCTCATCGCCGGGCAGACCGGATCGGGGAAATCCACCATACTGATACAGCACCTGGCGGCCATCCAAAATTCGAAACGCCGTGCCATCGTCAACGACTTCAAGGGCGACCTGGTGGAGCGTTTCTATCGCCCTGACCGGGACCTGATCCTGAACCCTCTCGACTCCCGGGGACTCGGCTGGACCTTGTTCAACGAACTGAATTCCATACCGGACCTCACGGCCATTGCCGGATCGTTGATACCTCAGGCGAAAGGCGAAGAGCGTTTCTGGAGCGCCGCCGCCCAGGACGTATTCAGGGGGTTAATGGCCTTTTGCTATCAATACGGCAGACGAAGCAACGCGCAGTTATGGAAAGCGGTAACCTCGACCATCAAGGAGATCGCCGACATGTGCCAATCGACCACGTCGGGCCGGGCTGGCTACAGCTACATTCAGGACGCGAGTTCCAAGCAGGCGGACGGCGTCATCGCCGTGCTCATGTCCTACGTCTCGTGGCTGGAGTTCGCAACCGACGGCCCCTTTTCCCTGCGCGAATGGGTGGCCAACCCCAAAGACACCACCATCTTCATAACCAACATCGAGGAGTGCTCGAATACCATGAGACCTTACCTCTCCCTGTTCGCGGACTTGGCCGGAAAACGGATACTGACGCAACCGGACAACGACGACGCCGAACACGGCATCTACCTTATTCTGGACGAACTGGGGAACATGCAGCGCCTTCCCAGCGTCAAGCGCCTGCTCACCGCCGGCAGGTCGAAGGGGCTGACCGTCGAAGTCGGCATACAGGAACTGGCCGGCATAGAAAGCGTCTACGGCCGGGAAGACACGCGGACCATAATAAACAACCTTGCCAGCAAAATGATGATGAACCTTGGAGATCCCGATATGGCGACGCTATGCTCCGACTTGGGTTCCGAAGAGGAATACTGGCAATCTTCGTCCAGCTATTCCATCAGTCAGGACGACCGCAGGGGGGGCGAGAACCATACGCGGCAGATAAAGACCAGAAAAGTAATCATGCCCGCAGAGATCATGCGGCTGCCGGTCGGCAAAGGTTACTTCATGCTGCCGGGGGGTAACCCGGCCCTGATCGAAGTCCCCTGGAACGCCGCCAACGAACGGCCCAAAAGACATCGCCCCTTCGAACTTAGGCCCGGACTTTCGCTGAGCGAATTGGAGGCTAAAGATTTGGAAATAGCCGCTTCGGCGCAAGAGGTGAAGGCAAGACCGGCGCCCGAAGGCTTGAAGGAACAGCTGGCCTGCAACGCGCTCGATCGAGCGCGGGGAGCAGCGGTCGACGAGGAATCGTTGGGGTTAAACGAGCATTCACAGGCCGATCCGGCCAACGACTTATCCCGATGAGCGATAAAGCGCCCGGCAGCGATACCCCCAAAGACTCGAGCGCCGAGCGCCTGATAGCCATGCTCAAAACGGCCCTTGGCCCTCATATCGGAGGCCTCATGATGGACGAAAACGTGATCGAACTGATGCTTAACCAGGACGGCAAACTTTGGGCGGACCGGCTCGGCCGCGGCCGCGAATTCACCGGCCACACCGTCTCACCGGCGGACGCCGAGCGCATCATAAAACTGGTGGCGGCCGGCACCGGCGCCGAATGTCACGAGTCAGCGCCGATCCTGAGCGCGGAATTCCCCGGCACGGGAAGCCGGTTTCAGGGAGTAATCCCGCCTATCGTGGCAGCCCCGGTATTCACCATTCGAAAGAAGGCGTTGATGATCTTTTCCCTGGACGACTACGTCACCCAAGGCATCCTGACACCGACGCAGAAAGAGCTGCTGTGCGCCGCTGTTCGGGACAAGAAAAACATCCTTGTCGTGGGAGGGACCGGGACCGGTAAAACCACTTTGGTCAACGCCGTCTTGAACGAGATAGCCGCGACCGGGGACCGCATAGTGATCATCGAAGACACCCTGGAGCTGCAATGCTCCGCCCCGGATACGGTTTTCCTCAGGGCGAAAGAAGGCGTCGCCAGCATGAACGATCTACTCAAGGCGACCATGCGCCTGCGCCCGGACAGGATCGTGGTCGGCGAGGTCCGGGGATGCGAGGCTCTTTCCCTTTTAAAGGCCTGGAACACCGGACATCCGGGCGGAGCCTGTACCGTTCACGCCAACAGCGCCGGCGGGGGACTCACCCGAATCGAGCAGCTGGTTCAGGAGGCCGTCGTCTCGGTTTCCAAAGAACTGATAGCAGAAGCGATCAACATCGTGGTGCACATCGAGCGCTGCGGACACGGCAGGAGGGTAAAGGAAATCCTCCGCGTCCTCGGCGTCGAGGGGGGCGAATATCGCACGTCCGAGTGTTATTGATTTATTTTAAATTTATCGTTGCTAACTTAGAATCATCTTATATTATCTTTCAAATAATAAAGCGGGAGGGTTAAACATGAGCCGGAGAAAGTTGATTCAGCTATCGGTATTGACGTTGGTTTTGCTGGCGGCAGCCGACGCTTTTGCGGCCGGAAGCGGCATGCCGTGGGAAAGCCCGCTGGAAAAGATCCTGGACAGCGTGACCGGTCCGGTCGCCAAAGTCCTGGGCGTTCTCGCCATCGCTTTAACCGGCCTGGCCATGGCTAACAGCGAGGGGGGCGGCTTTATGAAAAAGTTGTTGAACGTCGTCATGGGCCTGTGCATCGCTTTCAGCGCCACCTCCTTCGGCCTGAGCTTTTTCGGCTACGGCGGCGGCCTGGGCTTCTGATTGTCATGGCCATCCTGGGTTTCGAAATCGCCATTCACCGGAGCCTGACCGAACAGATCCTGTTGGGCGGCGTCCCCAGGGGGCCGGCCATCCTCAACGGCACCTTCATGGCCGCCATGGGGCTCGGCCTCCATTCCTTTTTCGCCATTCCTTTCGGCCTCCTGTTCCACCTGTTGGCCGTCGCCGCCACCAAAATGGACCCTCAGTTTTTCGACTGTTTCAAGCGCCATATCCGCCTGAAAGACTTCTACAGCGTATGAGGGGCACGCCTTGCTAGACATCCGAGAATACCGAAAAAATCCGGACAGGCTGGCGGACCTGCTGCCGTGGGCCGCCTTGATAGCTCCGGGCATAGTCCTGAACAAGGACGGCTCTTTTCAAAGGACCGTTTCCTATCGCGGCCCCGATCTGGACTCGGCCACCGAGTCGGAACTGATGGCCGCCGCCGCGCGCTTGAACAACGCCTTCAAGCGCCTGGGCTCCGGTTGGGCCATATTCGCAGAGGCGCAGCGGGCGATAGCCGACAGCTATCCCGCGGCGAGCTTCAGGGATTCCATCGCCTTTCTGATCGACGAAGAGCGCCGGGCCTATTTCCAGGACCAGTCGCACCTGGAAAGCTTTTACTACCTCACCCTGGTTTACCTCCCTCCCTCCGACAAGGCGGGCAAGATCTCCGCCATGTTCGTGGAAAACAGCGGTAAAAAAGGAGTCGATTACCGGAGCCAATTGGAAAATTTCCGGGTGGAGACGGATCGGATCGCGGACCTTTTGAGGGGGGTACTCCCCGAGATTTCCCCCCTGAGCGATCAAGAGACCCTGACCTATCTCCACAGTACGATTTCCCCCAAGCGCCATGCCGTCAGGGTGCCGGAAATCCCCATGTACCTGGACGCGATCCTCCCCGACACCCCCTTGGTTGGAGGGCTCGAGCCGCATCTGGGGGAAAACGAAAAGACCATGCTCAGCGCCATATCCGTCCTGGGATACCCCGGCAGTTGCACGCCGGGGCTTTTGGACGGCCTCAACCGGCTGGCCATCGAATACCGCTGGACCACCCGCTTCATCGCCATGGACAAAAGCGAAGCCCTCGCCGAGCTGCGCACATACAAGAAGCGCTGGTTTGCCAAGCGGAAAGGGATCGCCACCCTGCTGAGGGAAACACTCACCGGCACGGAAAGCGCCATGGCCGATTCGGACGCGGCCAACAAGGCGGTCGACGCCGACGTCGCCCTGCAGGAGCTGGCCGACGATCTGGTCAGTTACGGGTATTTCACCGCCACGGTGGTGGTCCGCGACAAGAATCCGGAAATATTGGAAACGAAGACCAGGGCCGTCGAGAAGGCGATCAACGGCCTGGGGCTGGTCACGATCACCGAGGGGATGAACGCCGTCGAAGCGTGGCTGGGCACGCTCCCGGGGCACTGCCGGGCCAACGTGCGGCGCCCCCTTTTGAACACCCTCAACCTCGCCCATCTCATGCCCATTTCCGCGGTATGGGCTGGCCCGCTAAAAAACGTCCATTTCGACGCCCCGGTCCTCTTGCATGCCGTGACCTCCGGGAGTACTCCGTACCGGCTCTCGCTGCACGTGGGGGATGTAGGGCACACCATGATAGTAGGCCCCACCGGCGCCGGCAAAGACGTGCTGATGGCGACCATGCAGGCGCAGTTCCTGCGCTACCCGAACGCCCAGATTTACATATTTGACAAAGGGGGAAGTTGCAGGGCGCTCACTGCGGGGGTGCGCGGAGACTTTTACGATCTCGGCGCGGACGCGAACAACCTTTCCTTCCAGCCTTTTGCCCGGATAGACGACGAGTTGGAGAGGACTTGGGCCACAGGCTGGACACTGGAAGTGCTCAGGCAGGAAAACGTCCCCGTCACGCCGGCCACAAAAGCCTCCGTCTGGTCGGCTTTGTCGAGCCTGGCCACGGCCCCGGCCGAACAGCGCACCATCTCGGGATTCATGGCCCTTTGCCAGCACGCCGGCATACGCCAGGCAATGGCCTTCATGTCTATCGACGGCCCCTTGGGGCACATTTTCGACGCCACCTGCGACACGCTGAATTATTCGAGATGGCAAGCCTTCGAAATGGAGACCTTGATGAACACGCCGGCGGCCGTCGCCCCCGCGCTCTCCTACCTCTTCCACAGGTTGGAGCAAAGGTTCACCGGGGCGCCGACCATGGTCTTCATCAACGAAGCCTGGACCTTTTTCGACGACCCGGTCTTCTCTGCCAAGATACGCGCATGGCTGAAGGAGAACAGGAAAAAAAACGTCTCCGTGGTGTTCGCCACCCAGGGGCTCACCGACATCAAGGACAGCCCCATCGCCTCGGCTCTCATAGAGTCCTGCCCGACGCGCATCTTTTTGCCCAACGACCGCGCCCTGGAGGAGGATACCGCAGAGGTCTACCGCCGCTTCGGCCTCAACGAGAGACAGGTGGGCATCCTGGCCGTGGCGCAGCCCAAGAGGCAGTACTACTACCAGAGTTCTTTGGGAAGCCGGCTGTTCGAACTGGGGTTGGGTCCGCTGGCCCTGGCGTATTGCGCCGCTAACAGCAAGGTGGAGCAAAAGGAAGTCAAGCGGATTTTTTTAAGTAAAGGCAAAGAGGGATTCAACGCCGCGTGGCTGGAACACAAGGGACTGCCGTGGGCCGCCGATCTTTTGGACTGTCGCAGCGATTAAGTAAAGGGGGAAGGTTATGGCTAAGCCAAGGGGTGTTTGCGTGAGGTTTATCTGGGCAGGCTTGCTGGCATCATCGTTGGTCGGCTGCAGCGAGAAGGCGGAAGAGAAAGCCGCCGCGGCAAAAGAAAAGGAAGACCCGCAGTGGGTCACGAAGGGGCATAGGACCGTCAACCCGAATCTGGATCGCTTGCACTAGTGCAACGATCCGGCTCGACCGTCCCGGACGGGTATGCCGACAACGTCGGAGCAGTCCCGGAATACGCAATGCAATCCAGCAGACAAAGGAATAGCCATGTGGTACGGAAAAGCCCTTATCCTGTTCTTTTTGCTGTTCTCGACAGCTCCCCCAGCCAACGCCAGCGGGATACCCGTCATCGACGTGGCCGCGCTCGGCGAGCAGATGATGCACTACGTCAGCATGATGCTGCAATACAGTACCCAGCTGCAGCAATATTCCACACAGGCGCAGCAATACTCGACCCAACTGCAACAGCTGCAAAACGATTACACCAACCTGACCAACCTCAATTTCAAAACGAATCTGGGCGGGCTGGGCGACATGCAGCGGGTGATGAACTCAGCCGTGGGCATGGCCAACGACGTTTCGCGCATGCAGGCGCAGTTCGAGACGCTCTACCCGGATTTCGCCAGCTACCAAAACCAGAGCGGAGCCGCCTTCTCGCAACAAGCCGCGCTCTGGGCCAAGCAGAACCAGGCCAGCGCCTTGGACACCATGCGCGTACAGGCCGCTATCCAACAGAACATCGCCGACGACGCCGGCACCCTGCAAACACTCAACGACCGCTCTGACGCCGCCTCCGGCGTCAAGGACCTGCTGCAGGTAAGCAACCAGCTGCTTATAGTGCAAGCCAAACAGCTTATGCAGCTGGAGCAGCTCCTGTCCTCGACCGCGAAGGCCGATGCCGCGTACATGGCGGAACAGGCGTCCAAGGAGGCGGCCGCGTCCGCCAGAAGCCGGGAAATGAGCGACCGTTGGAGCAACCGAGGCACCAGAACCGTCAACCCGGATCTAGATAGACTGCACTGAAGGGGACCTTCCATGCCGATGGACAGCGGAGTGCTCACCACCTTGCTGAATACCTTTGCAGCCGTTTTCTCAGGGGGCTTTTCCAGGATTTACCCGGACGCCATGCACCTGCTGTCCATCCTTGCCGCCCTGGAGGTGGCCGTAGCAGCGGTCTGGTGGACGCTCACCGATGAGAACGTGCCGGTTGCGCTTTTGCGAAAAATCATGCAGATCGGCTTTTTCATATTCCTGGTCACCAACTACGAGACGCTGATCAACGTCACCCTGGACGGCTTCGTGCTCACCGGGCTCAAGGCGGGCGGGGCCGGCGCCGCCAAGATCTCGCTGATCAAGGACCCTTCGGCGATAATCGATTACGGGTTTACCGCCATACAACCCATTTTCACCCAGATAAACGATTTCACACCGGTCCAGATCATGAAGAATCTGCCCAGCATTGCGATGGCGGAAATTTGCGCGTTGCTGGTGATCCTTGCCTTTTTCGTCCTGGCCATCCAGGTTTTCATCACCTACCTGGAATTTTTCCTCGTTTCCGTGCTGGGGCTGATTCTCATACCTTTCGGGGTCTTCAAACACACCTCGTTTCTTGCCGAAAAGGTGTTCGGCGCCATCGTCTCCTTCGGCATGCGCCTGATGGTGCTGGCGTTTATCCTGACCATAACGGAGCCCACCCTGGCTTCGCTGGCCTTGCCGGCGGATCCGGACATCCAGAAGGTATTGGTGCTGCTTTTGACCGCCTTGACCGTCATGGCCTTGGCCTGGCACGCCCCAGCCATGGCCGGCGGCTTGATGGCCGGCGCTCCGTCCCTGACCGCCGGCACCGCCGTGGGCACCGGCATGGCCATGGCGATGGGAGCCGCCGGAGCGGGCATGGCGGCCAAAACCGCAGCCGGCGCCATCGCCGGCACCGCCGAGACCAAGGCTGCCGCCGGAGCCATGGGGAGCGCTCCCGGCGGCCCGAGTCCGGGAGGAGCGTCCACGGGCGCGCCCGCGGGCATGCCCGGGGGCGCGCCGGGAGGCGGCGCCAGTCCCCGCGGATCAAGCCTCGGCAGCGATTTCGGCGGTTCCGTCTCCTCAAGCACGGGGCCACAAAACGGCCCCGTAAAATCATCGATACCCGAGTGGGCCTACAAAATGTCGCTGGCGCGCCAGGCTATTCCCCAGGACGCTCACCCCGGACCGGGTATGTCCGTTCCGCTCAGACACGATTCTTGACAAAGGAAGAAACGGCGCATGGCAAATGAACTCAACGATCCTCCGACAACATACAGGCCCGGTTCCGCACCCGTCACCCCCTATCAGCTGGCGGCCCAGGAGTGGGACATGCGCATAGGCTCGGCCAGGAGACAGGCGGAAAACTGGAGAATCATCGCCCTTTCCCTTTGCGCCCTTAGCCTGCTACTGGCGGGAGGCCTGATTTACCAGTCCGCCAAAGCGACCGTTTCGCCCTACGTGGTCCGGGTGAACAACGACGGAGAGGCCCAGGCCATCGCGCCCGCGGGGCGCGCCAACTACCAGCCGGGCACGAGGGAGATCCAGTATTTCCTCTCCCAGTTCGTAACGTGGGTGCGCTCCGTGCCGCTGGACCCGGTGGTCGCCAAAAACCAGTGGCTCTCCGCTTACAACTTCCTGCGGCCCCGCTCGGCCGTCGCCCTGAACGCCATCGACCAGCGTGAGCAGCCGCTAGCCAAGGTCGGGGTGGAGACCGTCACAGTCCGGATCAAGAGCGTCGTGCAGCTCTCCTCCAAAACCTATCAGATCCGCTGGGAGGAAACCACCATCAGCAGGGAGGGTGTGCCGACGGAAACCAGGGGGATGACCGGCATATTCACCACGGAGATAACACCCCCGACCGACGAAAAAAAACTACGGGACAACCCTCTTGGCCTCTACATCGAGCAGTTCAGCTGGTCCAGGGACGTTTGAACCGTCCGCGCCTGAAAAAAGGAGTTTTGCCATGAGACCGCTTAGCCTGACCCTGTATTTATGTTTTCTCGCCCTGCCGGCAGAGGCGGCCCCCCTGGTCCCGGCGATTCCGGCCACGGTCCCCGTGAGCGCCGCTTTGGAAACCAGGCCTTTGGAGCCGGAGGCGCAAATCCCTTCCTCCACGCAGGAACCGCCGGCCAAGGCGATAGGAATCGGCCCCGCGCCTGGAGTATCCAAGGCAGTCAAGAATAAAAAACCGTCCCCGCCGACCCGCGACGAGTTGGTCGAGAGGCTTCAGTCCCGCATCAAGGCCCTGGAGGCCCAGCAGGACAAGGAGATAGTCAACGGCCAGATCAAGGACTCGCTGCAGCGGCCGGTCAACTCGGCCTCCATAGAGAGCAAGACCATCTACGACTACGTCCCGGACGCGATCTACCTCATCTACGCCGCAGTAAACCACGTGGTGGACGTGCAGCTGCAGCCCGGCGAAAAGATGCCCGGCTCGCCGGTCGCCGGCGACACGGTGCGCTGGGTGGTCGGCACCACCGTCAGCGGGGCCGGCGCCGACGCGGTCACCCATGTGCTGATCAAGCCGATCCACGCCAACATCGAGACCAACTTCCTGATCGCCACCGACCGCCATTCCTACCGCCTCTATGCCCGTTCGTCCGATAATTTCTTCATCCCCACCGTCGGCTGGAATTACCCGGCCGAATCGATGGCCGAACTGGCGGGCGGGAGACGCGAACAGCAGCGCCTGGACGACCAGGTGGCCGGCCCGGCGCTCGCTGCCGCCGATCTGAATTTCAACTACAAGATCAAGGCCGACGGCGACTATTCCTGGACTCCGGTGCGCGCCTTCGACGACGGCAATAAGACCTACATCCAGATGTCTCCCGCAATGAAGCACGGCGAGGCCCCCGCCTTCTTCATCAGGGAAGGCAAGGAGCTCAACCTGGTTAATTACCGGGTGCGGGGGGGCTATTTCGTGGTGGACCGCCTGTTCGAGGAGGGGGAGCTGCGCTGCGGCAAAAAGGACGTGGTGCGCGTCGTTCGGGAAAAACCGTCCCGTTCCTGGTTTTTCTTCGGCTCATCGAAAAAAGAGAGCGGCCCTAAATCCAGGGCAGCCGCGCCCTGACGCAGGGAGGAAGCGATGGACCCCAACAAGTTGCCGGAAGGCCCGCAAGAAAATCCCGCCGAGCCGCGCGAGTCCGCAGGCGAGCTGCCGCTGGCGGCCAGGAAGGTCGGCGTCGCCAGATTCAACCGCCGCGCGCTGTGCGCTCTGCTCGCCGTTTTTTCCGCCGTGACGGCGATTTCCTTCGTCACCGCCCTTTCGCCGAAGAAAAAGCTATCGGCGCAGGAAATCTCGGTGGAACAGGAGAAGTCTGCCGCCAAGGCGAAGCCTCCGCTGCCCGAGAATTTTGCCGGCGCTCCCGACAAGTACAGCGATTTGCCCCGCCCCGAGACCGCGGTCGCTCCATCCCGCGGAGCCACTTCGTTCGCAGCCGATTCGGCAGCGGCCGGCCGGGGAAGCGGCGACCAGCAGGGAGGCGCGGGATACCCCGGACGAATGGCCGGCCCGCAGCAAAGCAGGCAGCTCTCCCCGGAAGAGCAGTCCCGCCAGGCCAGGGAAGACCAGCGGCGCAAGGATTCGGTGAACGCCAGCCGGGCCGGCGTCACTTTCGAGGGGGGCGGTAAAACTCCCGAGCCCATCGCCAAGGCCGTGGCCATCGGCGCGCCGGACTTCAGCGGCCTGGTCAAGGTGGCCGACCGGCTGGGCCAACCCCAGACCGCCGCCGAGGAGGACCAGAACCTGCAGGGAGAGAAACGGGGCTTCGCCAGGGAAAAGCGCGACGACTTCCCTTACCTGAAAGCCACGCTGCTCGCCCCGATCTCGCCTTACGAGATCAAGGCCGGGTCGATCCTGCCGGGTGTGCTGATAACGGGGATAAGCTCGGACCTGCCTGGTCAGATCACGGCCCAGGCCAGCGAAAACGTCTACGACACCGCCACCGGCCGTTTCCTGCTCATTCCGCAGGGCGCCCGCTTTAACGGCGAATACGACTCGAAAATCGCCTACGGCCAGGAAAGGGTGCTGATCGTCTGGAGCCGCATCATCATGCCCAACGGCAACTCCGTCAACCTGGAGGGGATGCCGGGAACCGATCTAAGCGGTTACGCCGGCGTCACCGGAGCCGTCAACAACCATTACGGCAAGCTGATAACGGGCGTGATCCTGGGAAGCGTGATAGGCGCAGGGGCGCAGGCCGCCGTCGGCGGCCAGGGTTCGGCCAACGTCCCGCCCGCATTTCCCCAATTGTTCGTATCGGGGGCGGCGGCCAATATCAACCAGGCGGGCCAGCAGATCACCCAGAAGAATCTCAATTTGCAGCCGACCATAGAGGTCCCGCCCGGCCAGAAGATCAACATCTTCGTCACTAAGGACATGGTGCTGAAACCCTATCTTGAATAGAAAGATGTCACAGTTCTTACAACGGAGGGTCTGGAGATTCGTAAAATAAATAGCCTCGACACGGGAGCAAAGCTAACTCAATTCCATCAAGGAGGCACCGCATGAAACTTAAAATTCAGCCCGCTCCGGTCCCACCGGAGAAACAAAAGATCAGCTTCCAGCTCCCGAAGCCGACTCTCGCCATCTTCGGTGAATACCTTGCAGCCTACGCCGAAATCTATGGCAGCAAGGCCGACCCGGATTTCATCGCCAACGAGATCTTTGTGAATTTTTTTAACTCGGACAAGGAATTTCTTCTTTTTTCCAGGAACTCCTCCGCAAAAAGCAGCGGCGGCAAAAGCCAAGAGGCCAAGCAGCAAAAGCAGCAGCCGGCAGATGACGCAAAGAAGCGAACGGGAGAAGCCTCCCCCTTGCTGCAACCCACGGGATAAGCCCCTGTCTACTCCGCATCCCGCTCAAAGTGGGGCACCCCTTTCTTCCCGCACCGCCCCTTACAAAGGCCGCCCAATAGGCGTAGCGCCAGACGGCAGAGAAGACCGTTGTCCACCCTACCCCTTTTTCCTCCGAGGTGGCGCTTTCGTCTCAGGGTGATCTGCCTTTCCGCCAAGGTTCAGACCACCACTCAAGTGCAGGCTCCACTGCGACCGACTAACAGCCCCTTCAGGCTCCTTTACACTGCCTTCCCAGCGACTCCCGGTGAATCTGCCTTAACCTATCAAAACGTTTCTAATGACGGCGTCGAAGGCCATGGCTGTACATCTGCGGAGTAAATACGATCTAAACAAGGAGGTCACACTACATGACTCGCGCCTGCTGGACTTCCT
>CAIYDQ010000244.1 GCA_903925075.1 uncultured Geobacter sp. | reverse complement strand
TGAAGCCGGTGTTAAGCGACGTGAGCGACATCATCCGCTACCTGAACGATCCCGAGGGGGACATCAAGCAGTCGATGAAGCATTTCAACGTGCTCTCCCGGAACCTGGAGCTGACCAGGCAGAACGTGGACGGCGTGCTGGCCAAGGCCGGCGGCGAGGTGGGGACCATCACCGGCAAGGTTTCCGGGGTGTTGGACGAGACCTCGCTTACCGTGAAGAGGGCCAACGCCTCCCTGGCGCGGCTGGACGAAAAACTGCCGGAGCTTTTGAACAGCGCGGAGGGCTCCCTGAAGAACGTGGAGCGGATCAGCGCCGACCTGAAGCTGGCGGAGGAGCAGATGCTCCCCCGGGTCTCCAACATCGTCAAGAAATCCGAGGGGACGCTGGAGAGCACCGACAGCGTGCTGCAGGCGGTGCAGGGGATCTGGCCGATCAGCAGCTATATCGCCGCGCCGCAGGAAAAACAGTTCGTCCCCGGAGACAGCCATGATTAGGGGCAAGAGCATCGAGCCGGCGCTGGCCGCTCTGCTGGTCGCCCTGTCGCTGGCGGGTTTGGCCGGCTGCGCCGGGAAAAGCGCTAGAGCGTTATCGCCCGTGAGGCTTGAGGCTATCGCCCACAACAAGCGCGGCATTCAGGAGGAGGCGCTCGGTCGCCGGGAACTCGCCCTGACCGAGTTCAGCGAGGCCTTGAGGCTGCAAAGCTCCATCGAGAACCACCAGGGGATGATCGTCTCCCTGATCAACCTCGCCAGGACCCAGAGGATGATGGGGAACCTCCCGGCCGCCCGCGGAGCCATCGAGCGCGCCGCCGCTCTTACGCAGGGGGCGTCCGAATTGGCGGGCGAGCTCTACTTCGAAAAGGCCAAGATCCTGTTGGCGGCGGGGGAACTCGACTCGGCCAGACAGTGGGCGCTCAGAGCCCAAGCCGAGGAGAAGGGCGGGGAACTCGGCCGCAGGGCGAACCTGGTGGCGGCGATCCTCTTGCGGCAGGGGATGCCGGAGCGGGCGGCCGAGCAGGCCGAGAAGGCGCTGAAGCTGAACAAGGGAGAGGCGCTGGCGGGGGAGGCGGCCAATTCGCTGCGCCTATTGGGCGAGATCCATCTCCTGCAGGGGATGAGCGACCGGGCGGCCGATTGCTACCGCGAGGCGCTCTCCCTGGACAAGGAGCTCAGCTTTGGCGGCAAGATCGCCGCGGACCTGCGCGGGCTGGGGGGAGCGCAGCTGAAAAAGAGCGATCTCCCCGGTGCCATCGGCTTTTACCGTCGGGCGCTGGAGGTGAGCCTGAGCCGGGGCGACGCCGGGCCGGCTTCCGCTGACATGGTCAAGCTGGCGGAGCTGTTGCGGGCCAGCGGCGACCCGGATGCCGCGGACAAGCTGGACGCCGAGCGGAAAAAATTGCCGGTCAAATAGGGGGCGAGCGTGGAGACCGATCAATTCAGCCATCAGGTCATCGTCAGTTGCCTGATCCGTGACCGCGAAGAGCGCGTGCTCCTGGTCAGGCATCGCAAAAGGGGATGGGAGCTGCCGCAAGGAAAGGTCGAGGCCGGGGAGAGCGTGCTGACGGCGCTTGCGCGCGAGGTCCTGGAGGAAACGGGGGTGGAGATCGACTCGGCCGCCCTGGCCGCGGTCTGGTCCAAACTCACGCCTCCCGCCGCCCTGATCCTGGCCTTCCAGGCCCGCCACGCCGGCGGGGAGCCGCGTCCCAGCGAGGAAACCCCCGAGGTAGCCTGGGTCGAGCTCTCCGGGATCTTCGATCTGGTCGTCCATCCGGTAAACGGCGACCGCATCAAGTCCGTGCTCGCTTTTTGCGGCGAGCCCGGCTTTTACGCCTACAGCACCGGGCCGTACGCGGTTGTGCCGTAAGCTGAAAACATCGAACACTCACCGCGAAGACGCGAAGCACGCGAAGAACGCGAAGAAGCATTTGTAGGTCGCCGTTGAACTGCTTCATCGTGAAACGCGACGTTGGGGCCGTGGCGCGGGTTGCGACGTCGCGTTTCGTACCTCAACGCGACCTACGGAAAGGCGCTCTCTCGCCGGCGGCGCCGCGTCAATAGCGAAAAATTTGCCGTTGCTGCTCTTTTTTACCCACCCTTTCATTAAACCCCGCCGCCCCTTTTTCTGTTGTTTGTCTAGGTATATCGCATGCTTATAGCGGGGTAGCCCCCTTGGCATGATTACTGTAACGTCTGCTTGACAAATCTATTCAACAGCTGCATGGGAGGCGGTCATGGGAAGTTACGGGAGTTTTGTGGACGGCGAAGCCGTCCTGGCGCTTGATGCGGAGTACGAGCCCGACGCGTTGGAACTTGCCGAGGAGGAGGGCGGCGCTGAGCTTGAGGAAGACAAAGAGGTAAAGGTCGCCGTCGCCGAATACTCCGACGACGCCATCAAGCTGTACCTGCGCGATATCCAGAAAACCAGACTGCTGACGGCGGAGGAGGAAAAAGCGCTGGCGGCGAAAATCGACCTGGGCGATCAGGCCGCGCGCAACCGGATGATCGAATGCAACCTGAGGCTGGTGGTGAAAATCGCCAAGCGCTACATGAACCGGGGGCTGCCGTTTCTGGACCTGATCGAGGAGGGGAACCTGGGGCTGATCAAGGCGGTCGAGCGCTTCAAGCTCTCCAAGGAGTGCCGCTTCTCCACTTATGCCACCTGGTGGATCAGGCAATCCGTGGAGCGCGCCCTGGTGAACCAGTCGCGCGCCATCCGGCTGCCGGTGCACGTCTCCGACGAGATCAGCAGGATGCACCGGGCCGGCCGCGAGCTGGTGCGGAAGCTGAACCGCGAACCGACGCTCACGGAGCTGGCCGACAGCCTGGAGATAGATGAGCAGCATGTCCGCAAGCTGCAGGCCCTGCAGAGGAAGACCTATTCCATCGACCAGCCGATGGGGGAGAGCGGCGACTATTTCCTGACCGACACCATCGTTGATGCCTCGGCGGTTTCTCCGGTCGAGCTGTTGGAAGGGCTGGACACCTTCGAGCTGGTGTCGAGATCGATGGCGACCCTGTCGGATGCCGAAAAGAAGATCCTCGCGCTGCGCTTTGGCCTGGACGACACGGAGCCGCAGACCCTGGACAGCATCGGGCAGAGCTTCGGCGTCACCCGCGAGAGGATCCGTCAGATCGAGGCCAAAACGTTGCTGAAATTGCGGCAGATGATGGATTCCGGCGACCGGACGGCGGCCTCTCAGGCCAACGGCAGCCCGGCGGCGGGAAGCGGCCGGCCGATCGCCGAATTCGCCCAGGGAGCATAGCCATGATGGCCGATCTTTGCACGGAGCGACCATTTACCTTGCTGTACGTGGAGGACGACGGCCTTACCCGGGACACGGTCTGCAGCATGTTGGGGCGCAGGTTTCCGAAGCTGATGATCCACAGCGCCAAGGACGGCGCGCAGGGGATGGAGCGCTTTGTAGAGCTAAAGCCCGACCTGGTGGTCACCGACATCAAGATGCCGGTGATGTACGGCATCGAGATGTCCCGACGCATCATGGCGCTGCAGAAAACTCCCATCATCGTGACCAGCGCCCATAGCGACCTGGAAAGCCTGATGGATTCCATCGAGATCGGCATCAGTCGCTATGTGCTGAAACCGATCGACAAGGACAAGTTGTTCCTGGCGATCGAGGACACCCTGGCCGCGCTCCGGTTGGAGAGGGCATGCAAGGAGCAGCAGCAGGTGATCCGCAAGCTTTCCAGCGCCGTGGAACAGAGCCCGAGCTGCATCGTGATCGTGGATCCGAAAGGGGTCATCGAGTACGTGAACCCCAGGTTCACCAAGCTCACCGGCTACAGCCAGCAGGAGGCGCTGGGGCAAAACCTGCGCTCCTTTCAGCAAAGCGGGGAAGATTTCTGGCGCGCGCTGACCGCGAACCTTGTCTGGCAGGGCGAACTTGAGGCCGTGAAAAAGAGCGGAGAGCCGTACAGCGAATCGATTTCGGTGTCGCCGCTTTTCGACGAACAGGGGGAGGTCTCCCATTTCGTCGCGGTCAAGGAGGACATCACCGACAAGAAGCTGATGCAGGCGCGGCTGGAGCAGTTGGCCAATTACGACATGCTTACCGGCCTTTACAACCGGCGCAGGTTCATCGACTCTCTGACGCAAAGCGTGGAGATCGCCTGCCGCAACGAGCAATCCGTGGCGCTGCTCTATCTTGATCTGGACGGCTTCAAGCAGGTCAACGACAACTACGGGCACGAGGCCGGCGATCTGGTGCTGAAGAGAAGCGCGTCTCGCCTGCTGCGCTCGGTCCGGGTTTCGGATACGGTCGGTCGCGTGGGGGGAGACGAGTTCACCATCCTGCTGGGCGCCGTCGACCGCGTGAGCAACGCCGGCCGGGTGGCCGAAAAGATCGTGGAGGCGCTGCGGCGCCCGATATCGCTCCCCAACGGCGCCGAGGTGCGGATCGGCGCCAGCATCGGCATCGGCGTCTTCCCGGAGGATGCCGACGACGTCGAGCGGCTGCTGGCGGCGGCCGACTGCGCCATGTACGAGGTGAAGAGAACAGGCAGCGGCGGCTGGCAGTTCTTCTCGCAAAGCCTGCGCGGCTGATCCTGCCCCGCGGCGCCGGCGGCTACGGCCCCGAAAATCCGTTGAAAGTTTTTTGCACCTCGCCGCTGTTGGCGGCGTTGTCACCGTTGAAGTCCACGCAGGCCTGCACCGATTTCAGCCCCAGAAACATGTCGACGGCGCCGCGCACCTCATCCAGGCCCACGACGCCGTTGCCGTCGCAGTCCCCCACCTTGAGCGTCGGCAGCGCGGCCTTCAGCCCGGTGGTGTCGGCAAGCCCGATGGCGCCGTAGGCGTCCGCATAGAACTCGACGATGCTGCCGTCTGCCTTCAGGGCCAGCGAGTCGTCCTCCGCCGCTGAAATCGCCACCACGTTGGCGAAAACCGGCGAGGCGGCGAGCGTTTGGTCGCCCCAGGAGACCACGGTGGCGTCGCTTTTCAGGGCGAGGGAGTGGTAGCTGCCGGCCGAGATTGCCGTGACGCCGGCCAGGCCGCCGGGAACCTCGGTCTGTCCGTCGCCGTCATACCCCCAGGCGATCACGCTGCCGTCGCTTTTCAGCGCCAGGGAGTGGTAGGCGCCGGCGGCGACCGCCACCACGCCGGCAAGGCCGGCCGGGACCTCGGTCTGTCCGTCGTAATCCAATCCCCAGGCCGCGACCGTGCCGTCGCTCTTCAGCGCCAGGACATGGCCGTAGCCCGCGGAGATCGCCACCACGTCGGCAAGGCCGGTCGGGACCTCGGTCTCTTTGTCGCCGTCGTATCCCCAGGCGACCACCGTGCCGTCGCTTTTCAGGGCCAGGGAGAAACCGTTGCCCGCGGCGATGGAGACCACGTCCTTCAGGCCCTGCGGGACGTCGGTGGCGCCGTTGCTCTTGTCCCCCCAGGCGACCACGCTGCCGTCGTTATTCAGGGCCAGCGAATGAAAAGCGCCGGCGGCCACCTGCACCACATTTGACAGCCCGGCCGGAACCGTGGTCTGTCCGAAGGAGGCATTCGCCGGCAGGGTGCCCCAGGCGACCACGCCGCCATCCGGCTTTACGGCCAGCGAATGAAAGCCGCCGTCGGAAATCGAGCGCACCGCCAGGTTCGGCCTGGCGCTTGGCGGGAAGCTGGCGGTCAGCGTGCAATCGGCGCCGATCGGGCCGGTAGTGTAACTGTCGCCGTTGAAGCTCCCGGGCGGGCAGCTCCCCCCCATGGAAGCGGGGACCCGGTAGCCTGCGGCCGGAGTGAGCAGCAAGGTGGCGCGCCCGCCGCTCAAAACCGCCTGCGCCGCGCCGGGGGTGATGCGTCCGCCCGCGCCCGCCACGCTTGGGACGACGCTCAGGGTGCGCGCGAAGGAGGCGATCACGGTGCAGTTGCCGACGATCGGGCCGGTGGTGTAGCTGTCGCCGTTCAGGCTGCCGGCGGAGCAGCTGCCGCCGATGGGCTTTAAGAGGGCGAAGCCGGGGGAGGGGGCGACGGTGAAGCTGGCGCTCGATCCGTTTTGAACGGTCTGCGCTGCGGCCGGGGCGATGCTGCCGCCGCTGCCGCTGACCGAGCCGGCGACCGGCCAGATCCGGATAAAGGAGGCCGTCACCGTGCAGTCGTAGAGAGGGGCGGGGATGGCGTAGCTGCCGGCGGTGTAGCTCCCTTGCGGGCAGCTGCCGTCGGTCGGGAGGAGCAAGTCGTAGCCGCTGGCGGGGGTCACGGTAAAGCTTGCGCCCGAGCCGCCGGCAACCGTACTGGCGCCGGGGGATATGGTGCCGTTACCGCCGCTGACGCTTGCCGAGATGGCGATCGTTGGGCACGATAGCCGGGGGAGGGCCACGCTCGACAGCTCGCTTTGGCGATAGACCGGATGTAAACCCCATATCTCCACGGTGCCGTCGTCTCTGAGGGCAACCGACTGAGAATACCCGGCGGCTATCGCCACCACCCCGGATTGGCCGGCCTGATGCTGCGCGAGGTCATCGGGCACCGTGGCCTGTCCGTCGGCATTGTATCCCCAGGCGACCACGGTGCCGTCGCTCTTCAGCGCCAGGGAGTGCCAACCGTTGGCGGCCACCGCCGCCACGCCGGCGAGCCCGGTCGGGATATTGGTCTGTCCGTCGCCGTTGATTCCCCACGCCGCCACCGTTCCGTCGCTCTTCAGCGCCAAGGCGTGGCCGTCGCCCGCGGCGATCGCCACCACGTGGGCCAGGCCGGCCGGCACCGCGGTCTCGCCGTCGGCGTTGTACCCCCAGGCGGCGACCGTGCCGTCCTCTTGCAGCGCCAGGGAAAAACCGTAGCCGGCGGCGACGGCGATGGCCTTCTTCAGCCCCTTCGGCACCTCGGTCGCTCCGTCGCTGTCGTCCCCCCAGGCGACCACGCCGCCGTCGGATTTCAAGGCGAGCGAGTGCGACCACCCGGCGGCGACCGCGATCACCCCGGTCAGAGCGCTCGGCACCTCGGCCTGGCCGTAGTCGTCCTTGCCCCAGGCGACGACAGTGCCTGTCCTTTGCAGGGCCAGGGAATGGTAGCCGCCGGCCGCTACCGCCACCACGCCGGAAAGGTTCGCCGGCACAACGGTCTGGCCGTTGTCCCCAGCCGCGTAGACCGTGGCGGCATCGCGCAGCAGCAGCGTGTGGTCCACGCCGCAGGAGATCGGAGCGACCTGCAGGCAGGAAGTCGCGGCCCGGGCCGAGCCAGGTCCGGCTCCGGGCAGGAAAAGCGCTGCGGCGATGGATAAAGCGGCCAAGATGGCGGTGCATTTCATGGTTTGATTCCCGTGCTGAGTGGTTGAGCGGTTTGGGTGTCGGCCGACGGCCTGCCCGAGATCGAGGCAGGGCCGGCTTGGCCGTGCCCGCCTGGGCAGGCGGC
>CAIYDQ010000243.1 GCA_903925075.1 uncultured Geobacter sp. | reverse complement strand
GCTCGCCGGCGACGAGCTGGTAGACCAGGGTGGTGGTATGGCCGGCAGGTTTAAGCTGCCGTACGATGACGGGCTGCTGCAGGCCATGCGCTTTGATGGAGCCGGCGAGCTCCTGCAGGGACTCCTGGGGGAACTGGCGGCGCGGCTGGTGCGGGTTCGGCTGGACGGCGGAAACGGGGATCTCGATTATCCGTTCGACCGCCGGGATGCCGGCGGCCTCGATGCCGAGCAGGTTCAGCGAGCCTCTGCGTGTGTTTTCTTCTTGGCGGGGCATTTTTTCAGGACCTCCTCGGTTAGTTTCTCGTAATCGTCAAAACCCTGGCAGAGCCGGTCGTAGTGCTGGATGGGTTTGCCGGCGCCGGCGGCTTCGGCGAGCTTGCTGTTAAGCTGGATGGTGGACGCGAAGACGCGCCCGGGGAGCTGGGCTTCGAGCTCGGAGAGGCATTTGTGGCATTCGGTGACGCCTTTGCGGTTGAAGGTGCCGAGGATGCCGAGGATCTGCAGGTCCTTGACGTTGTCCTGGATATCCCGGAGCTTGGCGAGCAGCGGCGCAAGGCCCTGGATGGAGAGCCATTCGAGCTTGACGGGGATGACGACCTGGTCGGCGGCGACGAGGTTGTTGGCTAAGAGGACCGAGAAGCTGGGCATGGTGTCGATGAGGATGAAGTTATAGCGGTCGCGCAGGGTTTCGGTTTTGCGTTTGAGGTAGTGGAGGGCTTTGAATTTGTCCTGCTCCATCAAGGCTTCGTCGGCGATGAGGCGCTCGCTGGTGGAGATATAGGAGAGGTTAGCGTGCGGGGTGGCGCGCACGACCTGGTCGAAGGGGGCGCGGTCCATGAGCCAGTCGCCGAGGCCGGGCTTGCCGGCGTCGGCGCCGAGGTAGCAGCTGAGCGAGGCTTGGGGGTCGGAGTCTATCAGAAGGGTGGAGTAGCCGCGCAGGGCGAGACCCGCGCCGAGGTTGAGGCAGGTGGTGGTTTTGGCGACGCCGCCTTTCTGGTTGGCGAAGGCGATGATCATTTGGCGGCCCGCCGTTTTGGCGCGGTTTTTGCGGAGGCCGCGGGCGCGCCGCCCGCGCGGATGTGCTGCTGGCGCTTCTCGGCCAGGTAGATGGTTTCGAGTTTGGTCAGATGGGTGAGGAGGGCTTCGCGGATGTAGTAACTCTTTGTGCGGCCGGTGGACGTGGCCAGGGCGCTGAGTCGGATTTCAATTTCTTTAGGCAGTCGGATGGCGATCATGTTTCTCCCTCAAGTGTATTACAAGTATAACATAAAAGGGCGCGGGGCACGGAGCCGGGGTAAGGAACTTGCTACTCTGCTATTCGTTCCCTTACAGGGAGCCAGTTATTAAGATCGGCCGCTTTGATATCCGGCTCCGGCAATCCAAGCAAAACCTTTCTGGTCTGAACTATCATTTCGTTCGTTGTGATAGTGCCCGGGGCATTGGCGAGGAGGGGGAACAAGAGATCTATCAAACGCTTATCCAGCAAGAGGATGTTTTTCCAGTACACTGTCTGCAACTGCCAGCGCCGTTCGTTAGTTAACGGGGTGCCGGCGTAATTCGAGCGGACCCATTCGCCCAATATCTCCACGACGGCGCTGCTTGCCTCCCTTTGTTTCTGAAGAAACAGCCGCTTTTCCGCGAACTCATCTCTCTCAATGGTCAATCGGTGATCGAGATATATTTTGAGGAGAATGCCGCCAGCGCCGCTGCCGAAAAACGCGCCGATGATAGCGGAAACAACATTTGAATAGTCCATGATATGCTCCATTTTAAAACCTTTTTTTAAATTCGGCGCAGGCGTCTTCCGGCGAGACGTTTAAATATATTTCCGTTGTTGCCAGGTGGTCGTGTCCCATGAACATCTGCAGGTAGCGGGTGCTGAGGCCTTTCTTGATGCAGGTGGACGCGAAGGTGTGGCGCAGGACGTGGGGGGAAACCTTCTGGGTGATGCCGGCGCGGTTGGAGACGCGGCGGACGATCATCTGGATCCCCCGGGCGCTGTAATTAAATTTGTCGTTCAGGGAAAAATAATGCGACAGAACGGTGAAGGCTCTTTCAGTCAGTGGCACGATGCGCCGC
>CAIYDQ010000242.1 GCA_903925075.1 uncultured Geobacter sp. | reverse complement strand
TCCCTCCATTTTCATTATTCAACAAAACACATTTTTTTCACAAAAACTTTTTTAATTATATTAATATAAGCCACCGGCAAGCAAATTCGGAATCTACTACTGTATTTCATGCCGAGCCGAAGCGAGCGAGTAAAATGGAAATTTAGCAATAAAATCCCAAGTTGACGGCCATCGTAAGTCTCCAGAACCATAGGACTAACCCCCGCCTACTGTCAAGTATTTTAATTTTTAAAAACAAATTTTGTATTTTTAATTTTTATGCCGGATTTATAGGAGTATGTAAAATAGCCACGTCACCTTGTCGTAAACGCTGCTCTCCACTTGCGTTGGGATGGTGGGTACGAGATCGGATCAAAGCTCCTGTTGGTAATCATGAAGTGAATTTTGCCCGACCAAGGAAACCTCCAGATTGCTTAGCGGCTTCCAAGCGATGCGTGCAATTAGAAAGGCCAGGATCAAGAAGCGTGGGCAGATTGTAAATAATTCATGACTCATTGAGCCGGATATTACGAACTTGCGTACCCTTGGTTATCGATCAATAAGAGCTGTTTGCCGTCTACTGAAGACGCACGACGTCTCGAATACCGAAACGATGTTCGGGTCAAAGTGTGATCCAGCCTTCTTTCGGATATGTTCCAGGGCCTTTTCAGCGGGCCATGCCACACGGTACGGGCGGTCCGAGCATAGGGCGTCCCAGACATCCACGATGGCGAAAGCGCGGGCCGTCAAGGGTATTTCTTCGCCTTTTAGCCCGCGCGGATAGCCGCTGCCGTCCCATTTTTCGTGATGGCAGTAGGGAATGTCGAGCGCCATGCGCAGGAATTCGATCGGCGAGAGCAAGCTGTAGGCGATCTCCGTATGCCGCTTCATAATGTCGAATTCATCCTTGGTGAGTTTTCCAGGTTTCAGCAGTATGCTGTCAGGTACGCCCAGTTTGCCTATGTCGTGCAACAGGGCCCCGCGCCGGACATGAGCCAGCTTTTCGCTCTTTAAGCCTAGTTCCTTGACGAGGCGCAAGGTCAGCTCGGTTACCCGCTGGCTGTGCCCCTCCGTCTCCTTGTCCCGGAAATCCAAGGCTCTCGACCACCCCTCGATGGTCTTGTCGTAGGCAAGCAACAGCTCGCTGTGGGAATCCTGCATGCGATCAGAAAGCTCCGCGCTTTCCAGGGCGATGGCGGCTTGATCGGCCAAGGCCTCCATAAAATCGAGCCACTCCGGGTCCGGCAAAAGCGCGATGCGGTTGAATATCTCCAAGACACCTTTTACTTGCCCTTTGGCGATCAACGGCACCCCAATGCATGCCTTGAAGCCTTCCCGCTCAATCAGCTCTTGTGCAAGAGGTTCCTCGTCGACAGCAGCACTATCCCATATCACGCGCGTTTTACGCTCTTTGGCGATACGACCTGCGAACCCTTCGCCCATGTGTACATAGGAGGACTGGACATAATCAGATTCGAATCCAAGCCCCTGCACGTACTCAAGCAATTGGCTGTGCGGGTTCAACAGCAGGACGCAGGCTGCGTCAACTCGCAATTGCCGCACCGTCTCTTGTAGGAACACGGTCAGGGTTGTGCTGAGATCCGAGCTGCCGCTGATGGCGCGGTCGATGGTGCGCAGGGCGCCTAGATTGTTCATATGGCGCAGGGCCTTTTCTTCAGCCGCCTTATGCTCCGTGATGTCGGTGACAATGCCGTCGTAGGAAAGCAGCGAGCCATATGCGTCGCGGCAGGGAACAAGGTTTTTTTTGACCCAGCGCCCGGAACCGTCCTTATGGATGATGCGGTGTTCTATTTCCAGGGGGTTTGCCGCCGTCAACATGCACTGTGCCAATTTCAGCACTTTGGGCCGGTCCTCCTCATGCACTATCCGGCGGCAGAGATCCGGGTCGGCGTGAAACTCCCCGGAGCTGAAGCCGGTGACGCTCTCGCACCCGGATCCGTGGATGGTTTCCAGGACTCCAGACTCACCAAACCTGACGGTATATACATAGCTGGTGATCGACTCCAAAAGCCGCCTGTAGCGTTCTTTGCTCTCCTGGAGCGCATGCGTCTTGGTCTTCACCTCATCTTCCAGCCGTTCTCGATAGCTGGCGTTTTCAGCCAGAAGGCGCATCCGCTCGATGGCTCGGCCTAAGGCTAAATCCAGAGTCCCGTCGGGTTTGATCGGTTTGATCAGATAGTCCCACGCACCTCGCTGAACCGCCTCGACGGCGTCGTGCAGGGTTCCTTCGCCGGAAACGACGAGTATCGGCACAGCCGCAGCAAACCGGTCGTTTAACTCGGAGATAAAGGTTAGTCCATCCATTTCCGGCATTACGAGATCCGTTACAACAAGGTCCGGGCGCTCACGGTAAAATATTTCTAACGCGTCCTTGCCGTTGGCAGCCTCTACGACGTGGTGTCCGATATCCTCGATCATGGATCGCAGGTAGGTACGGGTGGACTTCTGGTCGTCGACTAGTAGCACTGTTATTGTTTCTCTCATGATTTAACTCGTGTGCGTATGAAGCTTTGGTTGGATCGTTTAGGTAAACAAGGCATTGTCTCGGTTCTCCGCTCAACCGATCACCCGCTTGACCACCGCCAGCAGTTGCTCGGGCTTAAAAGGCTTGACGATCCAGCCGGTGGCGCCCGCTGCTTTGCCCTCGAGCTTTCGTGCATCCTGTGACTCGGTAGTCAACATGACGATCGGCAGGCCTCGGCTGGTAGGGTTGGCGCGCACCGAGCGCACCAACTCGATTCCGTCGAGACGGGGCATGTTGAGGTCAGTGATAATCATATCAAAACGTCTCTCCTTCAACCTCGCCAAACCTTCGTGGCCATCGTTCGCTTCGACCACATCGTAGCCGTCCTGTTTGAGCGTGAAGGACACCATCTGCCGCATACTGGCCGAATCGTCAACCGCCAATATCGTCTTCGCCATCGTTTTTCTCCTCTGTCGTTCGTCAAACCCTGAAAGCCTGGATGCCACGGCGGCACAAATGCTCTATGATGCGGCCGGCAATCGCGGCTAGCGGCAACACCTCGGCAACACCGCCTCGTGCAACCGCTTCTTTAGGCATGCCGTAAACAACGCAGCTATCCTCGTCCTGGGCCAGGGTGAATGCACCGGCCTCTCTCATCTCCAGCATCCCCTGGGCGCCGTCGTCTCCCATGCCGGTCAGGATAACCCCGATGACGTTCTTCCCGGCGCAATTCGCGGCCGAGCGGAAGAGGACGTCCACCGAAGGACGGTGACGACAGACTGGCGGCCCGTCCGCGATTCGGGTGATATAGTTGGCACCGGATCGGGCAAGAAGCAGGTGACGGCCACCGGGGGCGACGTAGGCATGTCCCGGCAACACCCGTTCGCCGTCGCAGGCCTCTTTGACAGACATCCTGCAGGCGCCATCCAGCCGTATCGCAAAGGCATTAGTGAAGGCGGCCGGCATGTGTTGGGTGATTAACATGCCGGGGGAGTCGGCCGGCATCGCCGTCAGCACTTCTTTGATCGCCTCGGTGCCGCCGGTGGAGGCGCCGAGAACCACCACCTTTTCGGTCGTGGCGATATGCCCGCTCATTTGCGGCAGAACCGCATCGGCCGTCAACTTTTTCTCTATGGCGAAAGTCGCAGGCGTCGACGCCCTGCGGGCAAGATTCTTGATGCGGGCACTGGCGGCGATGCGGATCTTTTTTACGATTTCCTGGCCGCTTTCATCCATCCCGTGCAGTATGTCGAGGTTCGGTTTGGCGACGTAATCGACCGCTCCCAGTTCCAGTGCACGCAGAGTAATTTCGGAGCTGCGGTCGGTCAGAGATGACACCATCACTACCGGCATTGGGCGCAGCCTCATAAGCTTTTCCAGGAAGCAGAGCCCGTCCATGCGCGGCATTTCCACATCCAAGGTCAGCACGTCCGGGTTGAGCGCCTTGATCCGCTCCCTGGCGATAATCGGGTCGGAAGCGGTGCCGACAACCGTCATGTCGGGTTGGGCGCCGATCAACTCGCTCAGCAGTTTGCGCATCAAGGCGGAATCGTCTACGATCAGGACTTTAATCGGCATGGCGCTCCTCGTACCGACGAATTGGATGATGCAGGGAATGCGACTGCGAACCGGCGGTGTTCGGTCGATCTGCTCAACTAGGTGAAACCGCGCGCGTGCGGTAAACCGTCCTGCCGCAGGGATGAAACAGGTGCTCCGCGTGGTTGAGATTTTCCGAGTGGCCCACGAAATAGAGGCCGTCGTGCTTGAGTTGACGCCGGCTGCGGACAAGGATCCTTTCCTGGGTGGGACGGTCGAAGTAGATCATGACATTGCGGCAGAAGATAGCATCGTACTGCTCTTTCATGGGCCAGACCGGCGCCAGCAGGTTGAACGCCTGAAAGGTGATCATGCTTTGCAGCTCAGCCCGAACCTTGACGAACCCCTTGTTGCGGCCGCTCCCCCACTGAAAATAGCGCTTCTGTATCCGCTCGGGCAGATGTCTCACGCTGTCGACCGGATAAACGCCTTCGCGGGCCAAGGCCAGCACCCCGTTATCAACGTCGGTGGCCAAAATGGAGACCGGCGGATGCAACGAGCCGAATGTTTCGGCGGCGGTAACCGCCATGGAATACGGCTCTTCGCCGGTAGACGTCGCGCAGCTCCAAAGATGAATGGTCTCAGCTTCCCGGCGCTCCGCCAGGTGCGCCGAAAGAATGGGGAAATGGTGCTCTTCTCGAAAAAAAGAGGTGAGATGGGTGGTGAGGGCGCCTATGAAGGCTCCCCATTCGGCACCGTCTCTCTGCGTAAGCAGGCCGATATACTCGGCAAAGGAGGATAGCCCGTGGTGGCGCAGTCGCCGCGACAGTCTGTTGTAGACCATATCCGACTTGACCGGGGACAGGACGATTCCTGCGCGCTCGTAGATGAGGCCGCTGATCCGCCTGAAGTCTGCCGGTGTGAACTCGAATTCGCGTCCGTCCGAGCCGTTTGCAAGCGGAGCGAAGTTGTCTGTCGTTTTCATCGTTTAATCCCTCGGCCGTCAAATCCATAGATCGTGTCGCCAACCTCCGGGCGGGAGAGCTGTTTAAAACTGTTTCCAGTCCCCTGACTCGGCGTGGTTGAAATCGTCGGTGTAAATTGCCGCGACGGACGGGGCTTCTTCGCTCGTGCCCACCCTGGCGAGGCCATTGCCCTTTTCAGCGCTGTTGTAGACGCTACTCTTCTTAGCCTTTTCTGCTGGGGGAGGCAGCCTCTTCGCCCTGAGCGGAGCTTGGCAAGACAGTTCCTCTCTTCTCTCCTGGGCCGCTCCCCTGGCCGCTGCTTTGCCAGGCGCATTCAGCTTGAAGCGGTTTACGGCCTTCACCAGCAATTGGGCCTGTTCCTGGAGAGCCTCGGCGGCCGACGCTGCCTGCTGCACCACCGAAGAGTTCTGCTGGGTGATTTCGTCCATAGTCGTAATGGTGGTGTTGACCTGTTCGATGCCGCTGCTTTGTTCGATGGAGGCCGCCGATATTTCCGCCATGATGCTGGTCACCCGCTTGATGCTGGTCACGATCTCCTGCATGGTGTGACCCGCCTCGCCAACGAGTTTGCTGCCGCTGGACACCTTGTCCACCGAATCGCTTATCAGTCCTTTAATCTCCTTTGCCGCTGCTGCGCTGCGCTGGGCAAGGTTTCTCACTTCGCCGGCCACCACGGCAAAACCGCGCCCCTGCTCGCCGGCCCGGGCCGCCTCGACCGCCGCGTTCAGGGCGAGGATGTTGGTCTGGAAAGCAATGCCGTCGATGACGCCGATGATGTCGGAGATCTTCTTGGAGCTGTCGCTAATGGAATCCATGGTGGCAACCACCTTGCTGATGACTGCCCCGCCCTTTACCGCCACATCGCTGGCGACGATGGCCAATTGGTTCGCCTGCTGGGAGTTGTCGGCGTTCTGCTTCACCGTTGAAGTTAGTTCTTCCATGCTGGCTGCAGTCTCCTCCAAGGAAGCCGCCTGCTCCTCGGTGCGCTGTGCCAAGTCCGCGTTGCCGCTTGCTATCTGACGCGAATCGCTGGCAATGGAATCGGTACTGCTGCTCACGCTCCCTACTATCTCGCGCAGATTGTCGACCATGGCGACGAAGGCGTTGCCCATCACATCCTGATCGGAAGCTGGACTGACCGTGACGGTCAGGTCGCCGGCGGCGATTTGCTCGGCGCTTTGGGCAAGCCCTTTCAACTGAGCAACCATGTTCTTCAGTGCAAACATGAGCTGATCCTGCGTTGAGCGCGGCTTCACAACCACAGCCAAGTCGCCTCTGGCGATCTTCTCTGCAACGTCGGTTATGGACCCCATAGCTTCGCTCAAAAGGTTCAGGTTGTTCTTGATCTCGTTGAAGTCGCCGTTGTAGTTGTCGGTAATCTTGGGCGGGATGTCTCCCTTAGAGATCCGGTCAACGTAATCGGCGGCCACTTTTAGCGGACCGATGACCGCGTCGAGCGTATGGTTGACGCCTTCCACGATCTTCAGGAAGTCGCCCTGGTGTTTGGCGGTATCCGCCCTGGTTGCAAGTTTTCCTTCCACAGCCGCCTTCGAAAGCATTGCGGCGTCGCTTACAAGCGCGTTGACGGCAGCGATGCAGGTATTCAGGTTGTTCTTGATCTCGTTGAAGTCGCCGTTGTAGTTGTCCGTGATCTTGGGCGGGATGTCCCCCTTGGAGATCCGGTCAACGTACTCGGCGGCCACGTTCAGCGGGCCGATGACCGCGTCCAGCGTCTGATTGACCCCTTCCACGACCTTCTGGAAGTCGCCTTGATGTTTGGCGGCATCCGCCCTGGTGGCAAGTTTTCCTTCCACAGCCGCCCTCGAGAGCATTGCGGCGTCGCCTACCAGCGCGTTGACGGCGTCGATGCAGGTGTTCAAGTTGTTCTTGATCTCGTTGAAGTCGCCGTTGTAGCTGTCGGTGATCCTGGGCGGGAT
>CAIYDQ010000241.1 GCA_903925075.1 uncultured Geobacter sp. | reverse complement strand
GGTTAAGTTAGCCTCTTGATCAAAAAATATCAAACAGGAGTCTCTAAGATTGCCTATGATCGAAGCGAAGAACAAGATGTGCGGGAAGTGTACATCACCAGCAGAGTCCAAACCAAGACGAAAGCAGGTTGCGCGGCGAAAATGAAGCTCACCAATCCTACGCAGTTCAAATGAAGACACAGAAAGTTTCGGGAAATACCGAAAAATGAAAACGCGACAAGGCCTAATCGGCTCAACAAGAAAGTGAGTCTTGATGAACAATAGTATAACACTGAGCATTGAAGAAGCCTTACATTCGGCCTTGCAACTGCATCGGAGCGGTTCGTTGACCGAAGCCGAGATGCTCTATTGCCGAGTGCTGGAGGTGGCCTCGGACAACCTGAACGCCCTCCATTTTCACGGGTTGCTTTGCCACCAGCAGAAACGGTTTGCCGAGGCGGCGGCGCGGATCCAACGGATTGTCGAGCTTGATCCGCAGAATGCGGATGCCTTCAATAATCTGGGCAATGTGCGGGAGGGGCTAGGCGACCCCGCGGCAGCGGAAGAATGCTACCGGCGGGCGATTGCCCTGTATCCCAAGCATGGACCGGCCCATAATAACCTAGGGGTGATCCTGATGGCACGGGGTGCGGTGGACGAGGCCCTGGTTGCCTACCACCAAGCTGTCGCGTTAGATCCTGCGTCAGGGGAGTTTCTCTGCAATCTGGGTAATGGGCTGCGCCGTTCAGGGGATGTTGACGGTGCCATCGACGCCTACCGGAAGGCCATCGTTGCCAAACCGGGATATGTCGCGGCGCGGCAGGGGTTGACCAGGGCCTTCATCGGTGCTGGCCGTCAGCAGGAGGCGATTGCCGTGTTTGACGAATGGCTGTGCGAAGATCCGGGCAATCCGGTGATCTCCTACCTGCGAAGCGCCTGTCTCGGGGCAGACGCTCCGTCCCGTGCCCCGGATGTCTATGTCCAGCAGATTTTTGATGATATGGCCGACAGTTTCGAGTCGCATCTGGCGAAACTCGATTACCGCGCCCCGGCCCTGCTCGGGGAGGCCCTTGCCGCAATGCTCTCCTCTCCGACCGGGACGCTTGATATTCTCGACGCGGGTTGTGGTACCGGTTTGTGCGTGCCGTTCCTGAAACCGTACGCGCAGCGTTTGGTCGGGGTTGATCTGTCAGCCCGCATGCTGGTACTGGCTGAAGCAAAGAAAGCGTATGACGAGCTCGTCCAGGCCGAACTGACTGCTTTCCTCGGCAGCCGGGCCGAGGCATTTGATCTCATCGCCTCGGCCGATACCCTGTGCTATTTTGGTGAACTGGCGCCGGTGTTTCGATCTGCTGCCAAGGCCTTGCGAGCCGGAGGCCTGTTTGCTTTTACTTTGGAGGATGCCGGTAAGGATGTGACCGATGCTTGCCTCCACCATCACGGCCGTTACGCCCACGGCCGGTCGTATGTCGAGGACGCCCTTGGCGCGGCCGGCTTGCAGCCTCGGTTGCTATCTCCGGTGGTTTTGCGGCAAGAGTCTCAGCAGCCGGTGGCGGGACACTTGGTGATCGCCGTGAAACAGGGCGCAGCATAACGCTCGGCCGAGGATGCTGGTTGGAGTGGAAAATCAATAGGGGGAAGGGAAAAATGCCAAAGCCAATTTCTTTTGGGGAAATCGGATTCAACCTTGTCTCCTCCATGGAAGACGCGCCCCATGGTCGGGAGCAGGCAGACATTTTCCGGATCGCCGTTGTGGGCGATTTCAGCGGACGGGGCAGTCGAGGACTGGTGAGGACTGGTCGGGAGCTCGCCGCCCTACCGCCGATATTTGTGGATCGGGATTGTTGCGACGCAGTGATGGCCAAGCTTAGGGTGGAAATCGGGCTTGACGTGCTTGGTAACAACGCGCCGCCGGTCAGGATAACCTTCGCTGCATTGGACGATTTTCATCCGGACAGGCTCTTCAGAGACCTTGAGGTGTTCCAGGCGATGCGGGAGAGCCGTAAAATTCTGCTGGACCCCGCCACCTTTGCGGCCAGGGACCAGCGCTCTGCATCGGTCATGCCATCGCCGCAGTCCGGTTCTGTGACTTCGGACGCAGTCGCCGGGGCGGTGTTGAGCGATCAGGGAGGGTCTGGTCTGCTCGACCAGATTCTTGAGCAGGATAGCGGCCGGGCTGTATCGGCCGACGGTGGCCGGGCGGTTTCCGAGTGGGATTTTTTTCTGCGCCAATTGGTCAGACCGTATCTGGTTCCAGAGGCCTGTCCGGAGCAGGAGGCAATGGTAGCATCGCTGGATGCCGCCACCGAGGAGTTGATGCGGCGCATTCTCCATCATCCTGATTTCCAGGCCATGGAAGCGGCTTGGCAGGGGTTGTGGTTCTTGCTTTCGCGCCTTAAAACCGATGCCACCCTCAAAGTCTATCTTCTCGATATCAGTCGGCAGGAGTTGGCCGCCGATCTCATGACTGGCGATGATCTGCAGGCGTCGGCCTTGTACCGGCTGTTGGTGGAGCAGAGCGTTCAGACCTTCGGCGGTGCGCCGTGGTCTGTGCTGACGGGGCTGTACGACTTTGGGGCGACGGGCGATGATGTTGCAATTTTGGGCCGGATGGCGAACATCGCCCGAGTTGCCAATGCTCCCTTTGTGGCGGCAGCCAACGATTCGCTTTTAGGATGTAGGTCGCTGGCCGTCACTCCGGATCCGGATGACTGGCAGCCCTTGTCCGGCGAAGTGAACACGGCATGGGCCGCCCTTCGGTCCCTGCCGGCGGCAAGCTCCCTCGGTTTAGGGCTCCCCCGTTTTCTCCTGCGCTTGCCTTATGGGGAAAAGACCGATCCTATCGACAGTTTTTCCTTCGAGGAAATGGCTGATTCGCCGCAGCATGAGCACTATCTCTGGGGAAACCCGGCCCTGGCCGTAGCCCTGGTTCTGGGTACCTCGTTTAGCCGTAACGGCTGGCGCCTCTTTGACGAACCTGTTTTCTCCATCGACGGGCTCCCTCTGCATGTGTTCCGGCATGAGGGTGAGGCAACGACTCTCCCGTGCGCCGAGGCGCTGCTCACCGAACGAGCCGTAGACGCCATCTTGGATCAGGGTATCATGCCGCTTCTCTCCTTCCGGAATCAGGATACGATCCGATTGGCGAGATTCCAATCCGTTGCCGACCCGTTGACGCGCCTCTCCGGTCCGTGGAGGTAAAAATGGCTGGGCTTCGCCTCATAGGCAAGCTGCAGTATTTAGGGCGTGCTGTTTTTGTATGGGGTAATAGCGACGGAGATATGGGTTGCCGCAGCCGTCGATTTCCTCTAAACTTTTCAGTAGATGAAGCTTTCAGGTATTGGTTCCTTCCCGCGAAGCTTCAAATGCTCTTTCCTCTCCCTTATCACGTGAAACTATGGCAACACCAATACGTGTAACAGCGAAAGAATGGCTGGATAAATGGTTCCCCATAATACCTAAAGATGGAAGGTCAGGAATTAAGGGACTGAAATCAAACGATCCAGGAATAAAATTCAATGACTTCACAAATCTCACACACGATGCACTTATAGCAAAATGGAAAGCCG
>CAIYDQ010000240.1 GCA_903925075.1 uncultured Geobacter sp. | reverse complement strand
CTAATTGCACCATTTCGCATCTCCCGAATGAAAGGTGCCACCGACGCTCCGCAGATCGTAACTTCCCGGCGCGATTTGCCACCGACGCTTCGCGGATCGCAAATTCCCGGCGTGAATTGCCACCGACGCTCCGCGAATCGCAACTTCCCGGCGTGAGTTACCACCGACGCTCCGCGAATCGCAACTTCCCGGCGTGAGTTGCCACCGACGCTCCGCGAATCGCAAATTCCCGGCGCGAGTTGCCACCGACGCTCCGCGAATCGCAACTTCCCGGCGTGAGTTGCCACCGACGCTCCGCGGATCGCAAATTCCGAGCGCGAGTTGCCACCGACGCTCCGCGAATCGCAACTTCCCGGCGTGAGTTGCCACCGACGCTCCGCGGATCGCAAATTCCCGGCGTGAATTGCCACCGACGCTCCGCGGATCGCAACTTACGGGAAAAGGTAGTCATCTCCCTTTCGTCGCCTGGCTCGACAGAGATAGGAAGATTCTCTTCCGTTCGGAAGAAAGATCTTCTCGAACTAACGTCGTTTTCCTTGTTGCTCTAAAACGCAATGGACAGGTGAATGAAGCGATGTTTGGCGGGAGGACTCGATGCTGAAGGTGGAGAAAAGTGAGGCCGGCCGCGTCAAGCTGGAAAAGCTTCACGGGCCGGCCCACTGTCGTTCTCTTTGACGGATGTTACACTACGATAATGCCGACCGGCGCGCTCCAGGGGCTGGTCTCGTTGTTCCCGTGGCTCCTGACCCTGAAGTAGTACCAACTCGCACGATCCAAATTGGCCAGGACGACTCGGCAACTCTTATAGTAGCCCTTGTCCCACCAGGATTCCTCGCCAACCGGCGCGCCCTTGCAGATCTGCAACTGGTATATGCCCGCAGCTGGATCTCTTTCGTATTTCACTGCGATCTCGCCTGCCGCTTCGAGGTTTTTCACCGTTAGAACCAACGGCGTGGCACTTATCGTAGCCAGCCCATAGTTCTTCTTCGTCTGCTCCTTGAGCGTATAGCCGACATTGTGGAGCAAACTCTCGTCTTTCTCGCTGTGCGACCTCAGCACGATGTAGTTCGCGTTCAGGTAGATGGAGTTCAAGACTTCGGCGAGGTACAGATCGAGTTCCTGCACTTTCGATCGGTCCTTGTTTTCCGCGGCTTTCAACAGGGCTGGTATCGAATCGGCGTAATCCCTGTACTTCACCCATCCCGGCACCCAACCGGGCCAATTGTTCTTGTGGAAGGGATGCGATTCCTGCAGGGTCGCGGCGTCGTAAAGCCAAAAAACCAAATCCGTCGGGGGCATCTTTTGAGAGGGCATATTGAAAATTTCCTTCGCCGTTAGCACCATCGATTGCACCATGACTTGCTCCTTCTCGAGTTGGATTACGCTGCGGTTGATTAAGACGGATCAACATTACAGCCTCTCTCGTCCAGGTCAAGCAGACGGACGCATATTTTTAAAGAAAATTTTCAGCGATAAATAGACATGGAGTGAGCAGGAAAAAGGGGCTAGAGAAGGGAGCAGCGACAGGCTGCTGCGGGGAGCGGCTAACGGTTTGTTATCAGGGGGAGTGTATTATTTTCTCAAGAAAAGACATCAAATCCGGAAGCCTGTCCCACTACGGGTCTCCCGTCCCTTAGACATATTCTACCTCGGACAGAATTCTTACGAGTCCACTTTAGTTTTTCACCAAAAGCTAAACTCACCCGATGGATGCCAACTCAAGCCTGCCGCCCCAACGCGCCATCAACTCGGCGCGCAGGCGGTCGTTGCCCTGCGCGGAAAGCCCGGGATCGCTCGCCACCAGGTCGAACGCCTCCCGGCGCGCCTGCTCCAACACTCCGCCGTCGCGCAGTATGTCGGCGACCTTCAGCTCCGGCAATCCCGCTTGCCGGGTCCCCAGGAAATCGCCGGGTCCGCGTATCTTCAGATCGGCCTCGGCGATGACGAAACCGTCGCTGCTCTCCACCATCACTCCCAATCTCCGGTCGCCGTCCTCGGAGCGCTTGTCCCCGGTCAAAAGGATGCAGCGCGACCGCTCGCAGCCTCGCCCTACCCTACCCCGCAATTGATGCAGTTGCGACAGGCCGAAGCGCTCGGCGTGCTCGATCACCATGACGGTGGCGTTGGGGACGTCGATGCCGACTTCGATGACGGTGGTGGCGACCAGGATGTCGGTCTCCCCCTCTTTGAAGGAGGCCATCACCGCTTCCTTTTCGGCGGCCGACATCCTGCCGTGCAGGACCGCGACCCGCAGGTCGGCAAAGATATCCTGAGCCAGGTGCTCCGCCATCTGCACCGCCGCCTTCAGGTCGGTCTTCTCCGACTCCTCGACCAGCGGATAAACGACGTACACCTGCCGCCCTTTGGCCACCTCTTCGCGAACCGCGGCATAGACTTCGCCTCGGCGCGACTCGCGCGCGATGCGGGTCTCGATGGGACTCCTGCCGGGAGGAAGCTCGTCGATGACGGAAAGGGAGAGGTCGCCGAAGACGGTCATCGACAGGGTGCGCGGAATGGGAGTCGCCGTCATCACCAGGATGTCGGGATTTCCCCCCTTGCGCTTCAAGATCGCCCGTTGCACCACTCCGAAACGGTGTTGTTCGTCGATTACGCCCAGTCCCAGCCGGCAAAACTCCACCTTGTCCTGGATCACCGCATGCGTTCCCACCACGATGCGGGTCTCGCCCGAGGCGATCCGCTCCAGGGTTTCTCCCTTCCCCTTGACGCTCGCCGTCAACAGGGCCACGCTGACCCCCAACTGTTCGCAGTAGCCATGGATGTTCAGGTAATGCTGCTCGGCCAGCAGTTCGGTCGGCGCCATGATGGCCACCTGGTAATCGTTCTCGACGCAGATCAAAGCGGCGAGCAGGGCCACCAGGGTTTTGCCGCAGCCGACGTCTCCCTGCACCAGCCGGTGCATCGGGTGCGGCGCCATCATGTCGGCCTTGATCTCGGAAAGGACGCGCCGCTGGGCATTGGTCAGGGCGAACGGCAGCAGCTTCAGGAGCTCCTTGGTGTAGCGATGCGTCACTTGGAAGGCGATCCCCTCCTCCAGCGCCACGCCTTGTTTCTTGAGGGCGAGTCCCAACTGCAGGAAGAACAGCTCGTCGAAAGCGAGCGAGCGGTGCGCCTCTCCCCTCCCCTCGTTGAGTTGGGCCACGGCGGCCGAGGCGTCGGGCGCATGCGCCTCCCTAAGCGCCACCGGCAGGGAAAGGAGCCGGTGGCGCCGAACGATTTCCTCGGGAAGCGTCCCGGAGACGAAACGGCTGTAGAGCTGCACCGTGTCCTTCATGATGCGGCGCATCAGTTTTTGGCTGACGCCTTCGGTGAGCGGATAGACGGGAAGTATCCTGCCGAAATTGTCGGGGTCGCGGGCCATCACCTGCTCCAGAGTTTCGCCTTCCGCCGCCCATTCCACCTCGGGGTGATGCATCTCGCGCTGAAAAGCGAACTGCGCCACGTCTCCTATGAAGATGCCGCGCCTCCCCTCCTGCAAGTTCTTCTTCATGTAGGTCGGATGAAAATGAAACCACTTGAGAGGAAGGCTTCCCGTCTCGTCGCGCACGATGGCCTCGAAATAAGGTCTCCCCCCTTTGGTGGTCAGCGGCTCGGCCGAGACCACGGTGGCGAAGAAGGCTTCGGTGGAGCCGGGGCGCAGGTCGGCGATCCGTTTCAACTGACGGCGGTCCTCATAGCGATGGGGCAAGAGGTAGAGCGCATCCTCGACCGTGGCGATCCCCTTCTTTCCCAGGGCCTCGGCGAGTTTGGGTCCAACGCCCTTGATGGAACGGATCGGAGTCTTCAGCTCAGCGCGCACGGTGGCAGGCGCGACGGGAGTACGCGCGGACGCAGGCGCTGCTGCAGCGTGCGCAGCGGGCTCTGTAGCGGCTGCGACAGACGCGATCTTCGCTGCAGGAGCTTTGCCGGATTTCTTAGTTGGACGATGCGGAGTGATGCGAAGGGATCCGTCGACGATCTCGACGCTGAGCAGATCGCCGGGACTGAGCGCCAGGGAAGTCCGGCACTCTTTCGGCAACAGGATTGAGCCGTCGGCTGCAAGCGGGATTATCATGTTAGAGGCGGGCTCAGGGCAAAAGGCAAAAGGCAAAAGGCTAAAGGCTAAAGGCTAAAGGCTAAAGGCTTAGGGCGAAAGGCTAAGGGCAAAGGCTCAAAGCACAAGGCTCATGGCGCATGGATAAAGGCCAAGCACATCTGTAGGTCGTGTTGAACGGTTTCATCGTGAAACGCGACGTTGCCACCGTGGCACCGCTGCGACGTCGCGTTTCGTACCTCAACGCGACCTACGGAAATAGGTGCCGAACAGTTACCAAGGAAAAATCTTCAGGCTTTATGTTTTTAACCGATTCGGTCGGTAGGTTGGAAGGTAACCCGCTGTTTCTTTTTTGTGCCTTTTGTGCTTTTTTGTGGCTAAATCTTGTTTTGGTTTTCATAAGTACCAAGACCAAGGGTCAAGATCAAGCGTCGCTTTTGCGGCTCGGCTTGATCTTGACCCTGGATTTTGAGGCTGAAACTTCTTAGAACAGGGCGTTGATGTCGGTGAGGATCTCTTCGACGTTGATGCCGTGGGCCGCGCATCCCTGCTCAAGCGACTCGTTCTGAGCGCCCATGCAGCCGATGCAGCCGAGGTTGTACTTGCCGAGCACCTTGACTACGTCCGGGTGCATCCTCATCACTGAAGCGAAGGTCATATCCTTGGTTACCTGGCTCATCTAAATACCTCCTGAAACTTTGGTTTGGTGGTTGATGGTTGTTGCGGCTGCTTACTCGTACCTGATCTCCATGATCTCGTACTCTTTGGTGCCTGAGGGAACGACCACCTTGACGGTGTCGTCCAACTTGTGGCCGATCAGGGCCTTGCCTACCGGCGAGGTGCAGGATATCTTGCACTGCTTGATGTCGGCCTCGTCCTCGCCCACGATCTTGTAGGTGAGCTCTTCCTCGGAGGCGGTGTCGTACACCGTCACCGTCGCGCCGAACACCACCTTGTCCGGCTTCAAGTTGGAGAGGTCCACCACGTAGGCGCGCGCCAGCTTGTCCTTCAGCTCGATTATGCGCCCCTCTATGAAACCCTGGCGGTTCTTGGCCGCATCGTACTCGGCGTTCTCGGAAAGGTCGCCATGCGCTCTAGCCTCGGCAATGTCCTGGATAACCTTGGGGCGTTCCTCCTTAATCAGGCGCTTCAGATCCTCCTGGAGGAAATCGAAACTCTCCTTAGTCAACGGAATTGTCTGGGACATCGGTTCTCTGCTCCTTGGTTACTTGTAGGGGGCCTTTGAAGCCCCCCGGAAAAGCGGCTGTTCGGATAAGGAAGGGGAACGTGCAAACACGCTCCCCCGGTGTAATCGGCTATTTAAGGTATTCCTGGATCGACTTCACCGTAAGCTTGGACTGGGAGGTGGCAATGATGCCGTCAACCGCGGCGCGCGCCCCCGAGGCCGTGGTGTAGTAAGCGATGTTGTTGACCAGTGTGTTCCTTCGAATCGAGAAGGAGTCCGCCACGGCTTGGGCGCCGTGGGTGGTGTTGATAACCATGCAGATCTCGTTGTTCTTGATCGCGTCCACAATGTGCGGCCGCCCTTCAAGCACCTTGTTGACCACCTGCACGGGAATACCCTTCTCCTGCAAATAGCTCGCGGTGCCGCGCGTGGCGACCAACTCGAAGCCCTGATCATACAGCCTTTTTGCAGAGCTGACAATATGTTTTTTGTCCTCGTCCTTGACGCTGATGAAGACTTTTCCGGAGACCGGCAGCTTGACGCCGGCGCCGGATTGGGCCTTGGCGTAAGCCTCGGCGAAGGTTTCCCCGATCCCCATCACCTCGCCGGTGGACTTCATCTCCGGTCCCAGGATGGTGTCGACGCCGGGGAACTTGGCGAAGGGAAACACCGACTCCTTCACCGATATGTGGGCCGGCACGATCTCGTCGACGATGCCCAGTTCGGCCAGGCTCTTGCCGGCCATGACGCGCGCGGCGATCTTGGCGAGCGGGCGGCCGGTAGCCTTGGAGACGAAGGGCGAGGTGCGCGAGGCGCGCGGGTTGACCTCGATGATGTAGATGTCCTTTCCCTTGACGGCGAACTGCACGTTCATCAGTCCCTTGACGTTCAACTCCAGCGCCATGACCTTGGTCTGGCGCCTGATCTCGTCGGCGATCTCCTTGGAGATGGAATAGGGAGGGAGCGAACAGGCGGAGTCGCCGGAGTGAATGCCCGCCTCTTCGATATGCTCCATGATGCCGCCGATGATGGCGACCTGGCCGTCGCAAAGCGCGTCCACGTCGATCTCGATCGCCTCGTCCAGGAACTTGTCGATCAGGATCGGGTGCTCGGGGGACGCCAGGACCGCCGTGTGCATGTAGCGGCGCAGGTTGTCGACGTCGTAGACGATCTCCATGGCGCGGCCGCCCAGCACGTAGGAAGGGCGCACCACCACCGGGTAGCCGATCCGGTCCGCCACGATTTCCGCCTCCTCGAAGGAGCGCGCGGTGCCGTTTTCGGGCTGCTTGAGCGAGAGTTTTTGCAACATCTCCTTGAAGCGCTCGCGGTCCTCGGCCCGGTCGATGGCGTCGGGAGAGGTGCCGATGATGGGGACTCCGGCCTGTTCAAGGGCCACCGCCAGCTTCAGGGGCGTCTGTCCTCCGAACTGCACGATCACCCCGGTCGGCTTTTCCACGTCCACGATGTTCAGCACGTCCTCAAGCGTCAGCGGTTCGAAATAGAGGCGGTCCGAGGTGTCGTAGTCGGTTGACACCGTCTCCGGGTTGCAGTTCACCATGATGGTCTCGTAGCCGTCCTCGGCCAGGGCGAAGACGCCGTGCACGCAGCAGTAGTCGAATTCGATCCCCTGCCCGATCCGGTTCGGTCCGCCTCCCAGGATGATGATTTTCTTCCTGTCGGTCGGCTCCGCCTCGCACTCCTCCTCGTAGGTCGAGTAGAGGTACGGTGTGTGGGCGACGAACTCGGCGGCGCAGGTGTCGACCCTTTTGAACACCGGTTTCACCCCGACCGCGAGGCGCAGGGCGCGCACCTCCCCTTCCTTCATGTTCCAGAGCATCGCCAGGTACTTGTCCGCGAAGCCGTAGCGCTTGGCGTCCCAAAGCAGCTCCTTTTGGCGCTCCTTGCTCTCGCCTTGGATCTTGACTTTTTTGAGCTCTTCCTCCATCTCGATGATCTGGCGGAGGTTGTGCAGGAACCAGGGATCGATGGCGGTCAGTTGGTAGATCTCATCGACGGTCATGCCGCAGCGAAAGGCGTCGCCCACGTACCAGACCCGGTCGCAGTTGGGGGTTCTCAGCTTGTCCAAAAGCTGCGCGCGTTCCTTTTCGCTGAGCGCCCGGCGCGAGTCCCCGACCCCGAAAAAGCGCGACTCCATGCCGCAGGAGCCGATCTCCAGCGAGCGCAGCGCCTTTTGGAACGACTCCTTGAAGGTCCTGCCGATCGACATCACCTCGCCCACCGACTTCATCTGGGTGGTGAGGGTGGCGTCGGCCGCCGGGAATTTCTCGAAGGTGAAGCGCGGGATCTTGGTCACCACGTAATCGATGGTGGGCTCGAAGCAGGCGGGCGTCTCCTTGGTGATGTCGTTGGTGATCTCGTCCAGCGTGTAGCCGACGGCGAGCTTGGCGGCGATCTTGGCGATCGGAAAGCCGGTCGCCTTGGAGGCGAGCGCCGAGGAGCGCGAGACCCGCGGGTTCATCTCGATGACGATCAGCCGGCCGTTTTTGGGGTTGATGCCGAACTGGATGTTGGAGCCGCCGGTGTCGACGCCGATCTCCCGGATGATCTTCAGGGAGGCGTCGCGCAGAATCTGATATTCCTTGTCGGTGAGCGTCTGCGCCGGGGCCACCGTGATGGAATCTCCGGTGTGGACCCCCATGGCGTCGAAGTTCTCGATGGAGCAGACGATCACCACGTTGTCGGCGGTGTCGCGCATCACCTCCAGTTCGTACTCCTTCCAACCGATCAGCGACTCCTCGACCAGGATCTCGTCGGTCGGGGAGGCGTCGATCCCGGCCAGGGACATGCGCTCGTACTCTTCCATGTTGTAGGCGATGCCGCCGCCGGTGCCGCCGAGCGTGAAGGAGGGGCGGATGATGGCCGGGAAGCCGACGACCTTGATGACCGCCATCGCCTCCGTGTAGTTGTGTGCCAGCCCCGATCTGGGTACGGCGAGTTCGATGCGCTGCATCGCCTCCTTGAAAAGGGTGCGGTCCTCGGCCATCTTGATGGCCGGGAGCTTGGCGCCGATCAGCTCCACGCCGAACTTCTCCAGGGTGCCGTTCTCGGCCACGGCCACCGCCGTGTTCAGCGCGGTCTGGCCGCCCAAGGTCGGCAGCAGCGCGTCGGGCCGCTCCTTTTCGATGATGGCCGCCAGGATTTCCGGGTTGACCGGCTCGATGTAGGTGAAGTCGGCGAAATCCGGGTCGGTCATGATGGTAGCCGGGTTGCTGTTCAGAAGCACCACCTCGTACCCCTCTTCCTTGAGCGCCTTGCAGGCCTGGGTGCCGGAGTAGTCGAATTCGCACGCCTGGCCGATGACGATCGGGCCGGCGCCGATGATGAGGATCTTGTGGATGTCCGTGCGTTTAGGCATTAAAACTATCTCCTTCGGTAGGGCGGCCATTGCCGCCTCTTAAATATCAGCAAAGTTTTGTCAAAAGCATCTGACGGGCGTGATCAATGTCGGACATACAAGTCCCGTCCTTCCCTTAACGCGTGGGAGATTACGTGATTGAGGGAGTTGCGCCAACGCTCCACTTCCTCAATCGAATAAACCAGAATATCTTTGGCAACGCTGAATCCGGCCAATGCACGGTTTATGCGTCCAGTCTCCTGAAAACGGCTTCTGCCAGCTCCAAAAGGCGCATCTTCGATTATCAACAGATCGACGTCCGAATCGGGACGAGCTTGGCCGCGAGCAGACGAGCCAAAGAGGACAATCCGCACGGGATTCACTTCCTTGACTATGCATTCGGCCATCTGGCTGATTATGTTGTCGTCGATGATCGCCATGGCAAGATCCCCAGTTAATCCGTGCTATCTTCGCTCGGCTCGTCCTGCACCCAGCCGTTCTCCAGATCGTTCGACTCCAGCGCATCGACCGCCTCGCCGTACTCCTTGGCCGTCACCCTTCTCTCCAGCCCTTCGGTCTCTCCCGCGCGATGCGCAGGAAAATACTGGCTCATCAGCGCGATATGGGTTTCGGCGCCGAGATGGGAGGCGATCCAGGCCAGGGTTTCGGCGCTCCCCGCCCTCCCCTGCGGCAGGACCAGGTGGCGCACGATCAAACCGGCGATGCCTATCCCTTCCTCGTCGCAGCGAAGATGGCCGACCTGGCGCAGCATTTCGGCCACCGCCGCGCGGTTGAGCGCGGCGTAGCCGGGCGCCGCGGAGAGCTTCAACGCCTGATCCTCCGAGGCGTACTTCATGTCGGGCAGGTAGATATCCACCACGCCGTCCAGAAGCTGCAGCGTGTCGAGACGTTCGTAGCCGCTCGTGTTCCAGACGATCGGCAGTTGGAAACCCTTGCGGATCGCCAGGTAGAGGGCGGCCAGGATCTGCGGCGTGAAGTGGCTCGGGGTGACGAAGTTTATGTTGTGGGCGCCCCTCGACTGCAGCCCGAGCATCTTTTGCGCCAATTGCCCCGTGGAGAGGTCCGAGCCGTTGCGCAGTTGGCTGATCGGAAAGTTCTGGCAGAAGCGGCAGTTGAGCGTGCATCCGGAGAGAAAGATGGTGCCCGAGCCCCTGCTTCCCGAGATCGGCGGTTCCTCTCCCCGGTGGATGTTGGCCGAGGCGATGCGCGGCGACTTGCCGCCGCCGCAAAGGCCGGTCTCCCCGGCCAAGCGGTTGACGCCGCAGGCGTGCGGGCAAAGATCGCAGCTGGCAAGCCGGGCATAGCCGGCCCTAACGCGGCGGATCAGCTCGCCGCTATGGTAAAGATCGAGGTAGTTCATAAAAACCATGAGTCAAAACCATTGGCCACGGAGAAAATCCGAGAAAATCCGAGCAACCAGGCAAAACGAGGGGAGAACCAAACAAAATCTTTTGTTTTAAAGATCTTGGGTCTCCTCAGATTTCCTCAGATTTCCTCCGTGGCGAGCGGTTCGGTCTTTCAGCCTTGTTTTTGCCTTTCCGTCTCCATCATCTCCACGAACCTGTCGAACAGGTAATGCGAATCGTGCGGACCGGGCGACGCCTCGGGGTGGTGCTGCACGGAGAAGATGGGGAGTTCCTTGTGCCGCATCCCTTCCACGGTCTGGTCGTTGAGGTTCTCGTGCGCCAGCTCGCTTGCGTGGGCAAGCGACAGGATGTCGACGGAGAAGCCGTGGTTCTGCGCGGTGATCTCGACCTTGCCGGTGGCGATGTCCATGACGGGGAGGTTGGAGCCGTGATTGCCGAATTTGAGCTTGATGGTGCGGCCGCCTAGGGCGAGCCCCAGCAACTGATGCCCCAGGCAGATGCCGAAAATCGGCTTCTTGCCGACGAAGGTCTTGATGTTTTCGATCACTTCCTTCATCGGCTCCGGGTCGCCCGGGCCGTTGGAGAGGAAAATACCGTCGGGCTCCATGGCGAGCGCGGAGGCCGCGGGGAAGGTGGCGGGCACCACGGTGACGTCGCAGCCGGCGGAAACCAGGCAGCGCAGGATGTTCAGCTTGATGCCGAAGTCGTAGGCGACAACCTTGTATTTCAGGTCCTTGCGATCCAGCTGCGGATAGCCGCTCTCCAGGTCCCAAAGTCCTTGGCTCCAGTGGTAGGGGGCCTGGCAGCTCACGCCGGTGGCAAGATCCAGCCCGCTCATGGAGGGAATGCCGCGCGCTTTTCTCACCAGGCTCTCCGGATCGAAATCGACGGTGGAAATGACGCCGTTTTGGGCGCCCTTGTCGCGCAGATGCCGGGTCAAGGCGCGCGTGTCGATCCCCTGGATGCCGACGATGCCGTTCTCCTTCAGATAGGCATCGAGGCTCATGGTCGCGCGCCAGTTGGAATAGCAGTCCAGATACTCCCGGACGATGAACCCCGACAGGTAGAGCTGGCCGCTTTCCACGTCTTCGGGATTGATCCCGGTGTTGCCGATCTGGGTGTAGGTCATGGTGACCATTTGCCCTTTATAGGAGGGGTCAGTCAGCACCTCCTGGTAACCGGACATGGCGGTGTTGAACACCACCTCGCCCGTTGTTTCGCCCGATGCGCCGAAGGCTTTGCCCGTGAAAATACGGCCGTCCGCCAGAGCCAGTACTGCTTTCATTATCTTCTCCCGATCTGTTGTTAGTACTTTATTGAGCTTGCCTTAGAGCGCCTTGTGGACCACTTGCCCCTTGACTATGGTGTAGGCGGCGGCGCCTTTCATCTGCCAGCCGAGAAAGGGGGAGTTCTTGGACTTCGACTCCAGCTTCTCGGCGGTTACCTGCCACTCTTTTTGCGGATCGATGACGGTGACGTCGGCGACGGCTCCCGGTTTGAGCGTGCCGCGCTCCAAGCCGAGGATTTTCGCCGGGTTGCACGACATGAGCGACACCAGCGCTTTAAGGTCCAGAACGCCATCGGTCACCAGTTTCAGCGACAGCGGCAAGGAGGTTTCCAGCCCGACGATGCCGTTCAAGGCCAGGTTGAACTCGACGTCTTTCTCGTCGGCATGGTGCGGCGCGTGGTCGGTGGCAATGGCGTCGATGGTGCCGTCGGCGAGTCCGGCCTTCATGGCGGCGACGTCGCTGGCGGCTCGCAACGGCGGGTTCATCTTGGCGTTGGTGTTGTACCCCAAGAGCGCCTCGTCGGTCAGGGTGAAGTAATGCGGCGCCGTCTCGCAGGTCACCTTCACGCCGCGCGCTTTGGCGTTGCGGATGATGCGCGCCGAACCGGCCGTGGAAATATGGGCGATGTGCACAGGAGCGCCGGTAAACTCGGCCAAGTACACCTCGCGGGCGACGGCCACGTCCTCGGCGGCCCAGGGAATCCCCTTGAGGCCGAGTTCGGTGGCGACAAAACCCTCGTTCATGACGCCGTCGCCCACCAGAGAAAGCTCCTCGGAGTGCGAGATGACGGCGATGCCGACCCCCTTGGCGTACTCCAGCGCCCGACGCATGAGTTCGCCGTTGGTCACCGGTTTGCCGTCGTCCGAGACCGCGACGCAGCCGGCTTCCTTGAGCTCTCCCATTTCGGAGAGGCTCTCGCCCTTGCCACCCTTGGTAATGGATCCGATGGGGAAGACGTTCACCACCGCCTCGCTCCTTGCCTTGTTCAGGATGTAGGAGGTGACGGCCTTGTTGTCGATCACCGGGGAGGTGTTGGGCATGCAGGCTACCGAGGTGAAGCCGCCGGCCGCGGCGGCGCGGCTGCCGGTGGCGAGATCCTCTTTATACTCCAGTCCCGGGTCGCGCAGGTGCACGTGCATGTCGATCAGCCCCGGCGTGACGATCAGTCCGCCGGCGTCGATGGTCTGGGTCCCCTCCGGCGCCGCCAGGCCGAGTCCCAGTTCCAGGACCACGCCGTCGGCGATCAGGATGTCCCTAATTTCGTCGATTCCCTGCGAGGGATCTATCAAACGCCCGCCTTTTATCAACAGATTCATATCAGCACCTCTAGAGAAAATTGTACGTTGAACGGCTCTTAGCTTCTACCCTTCCACCGGCTCGCCGCCGCAGACGTGGTAGAGCATCGCCATGCGAATGGCTACCCCGTTTTCCACCTGCTTCAGGATGAAGGATTGGGAACCGTCGGCTACGGCCGAGGAAAGCTCGACCCCGCGGTTGATGGGTCCCGGATGCATGACCATGGCGTCCTTCTTGGCGAGGCTTAGAACTTCCGGGTTCAGTCCGAAGTAACGGGAGTATTCGCGCATGCTGGGAAGCAGCGTCTTCCCCTGGCGCTCCAATTGGATCCTCAGCATCATCACCACGTCGGCCTGGTGCACCGCCTCGCGCATGTCCTTGCAGACGGTGACGTTGCCCAGGCGTTCGACGCCGATCGGCATCATGGTCGGCGGCCCGGCGAGAAAAACCTGCGACCCCATGGTGGTGAGCCCGTAGATGTTGGATCGGGCCACACGGCTGTGGGTGATGTCGCCGACGATCGCCACTTTTAATCCGGAGAGCGTGCCGAATTTCTGGCGCATGGTGAGCATATCCAAAAGCCCCTGCGACGGGTGTTCGTGGGCGCCATCGCCGGCGTTGATGACGGAGCAGGAAACCCGCGTGGAGAGGTATTCGTGAGCCCCGGATACGGCATGGCGCATGACGATGATGTCCGGCTTCATGGCCAGCACGTTTTGGGCGGTGTCCAGAAGGGTCTCGCCCTTGGTCACGGAACTGGTGGAGGCGGTAATGTTGATCGTGTCGGCGGAGAGCCGTTTGGCGGCGATCTCGAAGGAAGTGCGGGTCCTGGTGGAAGCCTCGTAGAAGAGGTTCACGACCGTCTTGCCGCGCAGGGTCGGCACCTTCTTGATGTCGCGACGATTGATCTCGTCCAGGCTATCCGCCGTGTTGAGGAGCAGTTCGATATCCTCTTTGCTCAGATCCTTCAGGGCGATGATGTCTTTGTGCCGGAACCCCATGATACCTCCCATGAAACAAAGTTTCGTGTAACCAATGCAAAGGCCTAACGCTAAGACGCCTGTTTATTTCTGCAGGATCACCTCGGTGGGGCGGTTGTCGCCGTCGAAAACCACCGCGATGTTCTCGCTCCTGCTGGTCGGCACGTTGCGGCCGACGAAGTCGGCGCGGATCGGCAGATCGCGGTGCCCGCGATCGACCAGAACGGCAAGCTGTATGCTGGAGGGGCGGCCCTGGTCCATCAGGGCGTCCATGGCGGCCCGAATGGTCCTGCCGGTGAAGAGCACGTCGTCCACCAGGATCACCCTTTTGCCTTCCACGCCAAAGGGAAGCTCGGTCTTGCCGACCGGAAGGTGTTCCGCGTGCCCCTTGATGTCGTCGCGGTACATGGTGATGTCCACCGCGCCGACCGGCACATCGACCCCCTCGATTTCGAACAGGCGCGCAGCCAACTCGTGGGCCAGATGCACCCCGCCGGTCCTGATGCCGACCAGCACCAGCCCCTCGACGCCCTTATTTTTCTCCAGCACCTCGTGCGCTATCCTGGTGAGCGCCCTTTTGACGCCGGTACCGTCCAGAATCACCGTATTTTCGGCCATGACAACCCCCTGTTAGCGGCAAAAAACGCCGGTCGTGACTTAAGGAAATCCCCGCAAAAAAAGAGCCTTTACGCGCAAATGGGCGGAAAGGCTCTTCGTATGTGCAGACTAAAGAGTGCTTCATGCTCACCTTTGCTAACCTCACGGGGCTAAATTAAAAGGCAACCGATAAATTTTGATCAAACTAACACCGGCAAGGAGCAGAGTCAAGGTCAAAAGCAAGACCGTTGGCCACGGAGAAAATCTGAGCAAATCTGAGAAGTGCGAGAGCAAAGCCTTAGGTTAAAACCAGTCTACAGGTTTACCCGGATGTCCTCGGACCTTCTCCGTGGCCAATGCTTTGCTCGTTTATCTCGGCATCTGGCAGTACATGTTGTGGTATGGGCGTTTGCTTTTGGGGAGCACCTTTACGAACTGCTCCTTCAAGAGCTCCTCGACGTCGAGCCCGAAGTCGGCGCAGTAGTTTTCCAGATGGACGCGCAGCGCCATGTCGTCGGCGGCGTTCAATTCGAAGACGCCGACTTCCCGGGACAGCCTGGACTCGTCCACGCCGCCGCGCACGTAGATGGTGCCGCCGTGCATGCCGGTCCCGAAGCTGAAGCCGTGCTTGGCGTTGCCGACGGCGTCGGAGAACATGCCCAGCAGCACCAGCACTCCGCCGGCCATGTACTCGCCGAAGAAGTCGCCGGCGTTGCCGCCCACGATCAGCACCGGCATGTTGTCCTGATAGGACTTCATATGGATGCCGACCCGGTAGCCGACGTCCTTGAGGATGTGCAGTTTGCCGCCGCGCATGCCGTAGCCGAGCACGTCCCCGGCGTGTCCATGCACAACCACCTTGCCGGCGTTCATGGTGTTGCCGATGTTGTCCTGGCCGTTGTCGCGCACGATCAGCGTGGCGCCGTTCATGAAGGCCCCCAGGTCGTTACCCGGCACGCCGTTCACCGTGATGGTGACCGGGCGGTTGATGCCGTCGCCGATAAAGTACTGGCCGTTCACGTTGTCGAGCTCTATGGTTTGCGCCCCGCCGGCTACGGCTGCGCGGATCTGCGCGTTGAGATCCTTATAGTACAGGCCCTTAGCATCTATTTGCATACAAAAGTCTCCTTAGATTACACCCGCGTTCATCTTGACGACTACCGGCTGTCCGCCGCGCGGGGACCAGATCTTCTCGGGCGCGGGGCAGATCTCGCGAATGGCGGCTTCTTCCGACGCCATATACACGAACTCGCCCTTGGTGGCGCAGACCAGCGGCCGCAGCTTGACCCGGTCGTTCAAACCGATCAGCCCTTCGTTGCTGGCGAAGAGGATGGCGAACGGCCCGTTCAGGAGGGCGCTGCCGTAGACCTGGCGGATGGCGGTCAAAAGCTCGCGGTCATCCTTGTCCATCTGGTCGATGCTCTCCCAAAAAGGCGAAGCCAGCGCCAGCGAGGCGAGTTCAGGGGTGAGGCCGTGCTTTCTGATCAAGAGGTCCAGCATGTAGGCCACGACCTCGGTGTCGGTCAGCATGGTGCAGAGATAGCCGTACATCTCCAGGTAGCGCTTGTTGATGCCGTAGGAGGAGATTTCGCCGTTGTGCACGATGGACCAGTCCAAAAGGGTAAAGGGGTGGGCGCCGCCCCACCATCCCGGCGTGTTGGTCGGGAAGCGGTTGTGGGCGGTCCAGGTGTACCCCTTGTACTCGTCGAGACGGAAGAATTCGGCGATCTCCTCGGGATAGCCGACTCCCTTGAAGGCGCCCATGTTCTTGCCGGACGAGACCACGAAGGCTCCCTCGATCTCGTTGTTGATGCGCATGACGTGGCCGACGATCAGGTCCTCGATGGTCATGTTCTGGAAGTCGACCGCCTCCTTGTAGGCGTCGGTTTCCAGCGGCTTGACGAAATAGCGCCTGAAGACCGGCGGGTTCTTGATCGCCGCCACCCGGCGCGTCGGGATATCCTCCTGCTGCTCGACGAAGAAGTTCTCGTCCAGATACTCCTCGGTCAACTGCTGCGCCAGGGAGCTCTCGTACATCAGGTGGAAGGCGAAGAACTCCTTGAAGTCGGGATAGATGCCGTAGGCCGCGAAGCCGCCGCCCAGGCCGTTGCCGCGGTCATGCATGAGCGCTATGGAGCGCATGATGACTTCTCCGCCGACCAGTTCGCCGTTCTTGGCGATGAAGCCGGTCAAGCCGCAGTTGGATATGTCCTTCTCAAAGCTGTGGGTGGGCTTTCTTTTCATTAGTTACAAACCTCCGGGTATATGCAGCAGGACGGCGGGGTCGCTCGACCGCTCGCCCCCGCATCCTCTCAACCTGACTAGTTAGGCAGCCTTGCCTTGCGGCGCGAAAAGGGAGCTGCGGATCTCCTTGGGAAGATGAACGAAGCCGAAGTCCGGCGCCAGCAGGTGCTCCTTGAAGGGGGCGACGGCGACCTTGTCGCGGATGATGCCGGCGAAGATGCCGGCCCGGTCGACGTTGCCGACCATGACCACCCCCACCAGCAGGTCGTTCTCCAGCACGATCTTGCGGTACTCGTACTTTTCCGGATTCTGGTAGGTCAGCACCTGGTAACGCTCGCCGAGCTCTGGGTTGGTGATTCCCATGGAGATGGTGGGGACCTTGAAGAGTTCGATGGAGTTCATGGCGAGCCCGCCCTGATAGTCCTTTTGGCCGCCGGCCATGCTGATGCCGGCCACGTCCCCCTGGATGTAGGCGTCGGGCCAGATCGGCATCGGGTTTTTGCCGCCGCTGAAGAAGTCGCGGGCCTCGGCGACGTCGCCGGCCGAAAAGATGCCGGCCACCGAGGTCTCCATGCGGTCATCGACCACCACGCCGCGGTTCACTTCGACGCCGCTTCCCTTCAGAAATCCCGCGGCCGGACGCACGCCGATGGCGACGACCACCGTGTCGCAGGCGATGAATTCCCCGGACTTGAGGGTCACGCCAGTGATCTCGGACCCTTCGCCGTCGATCCTGACCACCGTGTCCTCGGTCAGGACCTCGATGCCGTTCGCCTTCATCTTCTTGGCGACGATGCGTCCGGCGGTCCGGTCGAAGGCGGCGGAGAGGATGCGGTCGGCAAGCTCCACGATGGTCACCTGCTTGTCGAGCTGGCTCAGCCCTTCGGCCGCCTTAAGCCCGATCAAGCCGCCGCCGATCACCACCACCTTGTCGATGTCGTAGGCCAGCCCCTTGAGTTTGGCCGCGTCGTCCCAGGTGGTGAAGGTGAAGACCTTTTCCTTGCCGTTCATCCCCTCGATGGGGGGAACGAAGGGGTCGCCGCCTGTTGCGACCAGCAGCTTGTCGTAGGGGATGGTCTCGCCGCTGGCAAGCTTTACCCGCGAAGCTCCGCTCTCGACGGCAACCACCTCGGCGCCCAAGAGCAGGTTCACCTGGTTTTTCCGGTAAAAGTCCTCGGGGAGATACGGCATGCGCTTCTCGGTCACCGTGCCGCCCAACAGGTAGGAGATGAGCGGGCGGCCGTAGGCCACGTGGTTTTCCCGGGACAGGACCGTGATGTGACCGGTAGCGTCGATCTTCCTGATCCCCCTGATGGCGCCGACGGCGGCCACCGAATTGCCGATGATCACGTAGTTCATTTCTGGCTCCCCTCCTTGTACACCAGCGCCCGGTTGGGGCAGGCGTCGACGCATGCCGGGTTTTCCCTGTCCGGGCAGAGGTCGCACTTGTTCGCCTTCTTGGCCTTCAGGTTGCGCTGCACGGCACCGTAGGGGCAGGCCATGACGCAGGACCAGCAGCCGATGCACTGCTCGACGTCCATGCGGACCACGCCCGCCTCGTCCTTCTGGATGGCGCCGGAGATGCAGGCCCTCAGGCAATCCGGCTCGTCGCAGTGGCGGCAGTTGGTGGAGAGCGAGACCACGCCCCCTTCCCATTCCTCCACGGTGCAGCGGGAGATGGGGCGGACCGCCTCGTGCAGGAACGCCCTGACCGGGTCTTTGGAGCGCGAGTGTTCCGTGATGCAGGCGACCTCGCAGAGGTGGCAGCCGATGCAGGCGTCTTCGATGGAATATATACGTTTCATGCAGTTATTCTCCCGCGGGCATGACGCCCAAAAGGTTCATGTCCTTTTCCGAAAGCCCGACGGCGCGCAGCTTGTAGCGGTTGCCGCGCAGCGACTCGAGCGCGTTCAGACCCATGCCGCCCAGGATCTCCTTCATCTCGTGACCCCAGGCGTGAACCAGGTTCACCAGTTTCTCGGCGCCGATCTCGGGATTCAGGCGCTTGGCCAGATAGGGGTTGTTGGTGGTGATCCCCCAGGGACACTTGCCGGTGTAGCAGCGCTGGCAGAGGGTGCAGCCGAGCGCCAGCAGGGTCGAGGTGCCGAGGTTGATGGCGTCGGCGCCCAGGGCGATCGCCTTGATGGCGTCGCCGGAGTTCCTCACCCCGCCGCCTACCACGATGGAGACCTGGTTCCTGATCCCCTCGTCGCGCAGACGGGCGTCGACCGCGGCCAAGGCCAGTTCCATCGGGATGCCGACGTTGTCGCGGATCACCTGCGGCGCGGCGCCGGTCCCCCCGCGGAAACCGTCGATGGTGATGATGTCGGCGCCGGCTCGGGCCACGCCGGAGGCGATGGCGGCGATATGGTGCACGGCGGCGATCTTCACCGATACCGGCTTCTCGTAGTTGGTCGCCTCTTTCAAGGCGTAGATCAGCTGGCGCAGGTCCTCGATCGAGTAGATGTCGTGGTGCGGCGCTGGCGAAATGGCGTCGGAGCCGACCGGGATCATCCTGGTTTCGGAGATCTCGGAGTTCACCTTTTCGCCGGGGAGGTGCCCGCCGATGCCGGGTTTGGCGCCCTGGCCGACCTTGATCTCGATGCCGACGCCGGCGTTCAGATACTGCTCGCTCACGCCGAAACGGCCCGAGGCGACCTGCACGATCACGTTTTTGCCGTAGCGGTAGAGGTCCTTGTGCAGCCCGCCTTCGCCGGTGTTGTAGATGGTGCCCAGCTCCTGGGCGGCGGCGGCCATGGCCCGGTGCGCGTTCAGGTTCAGCGCGCCGTAGCTCATGGCGGAGAAGATGAACGGGTACTCGAGCTTCAGCTGCGGAGAGAGCTTGGTCTTCAGCGAGGCCTTGCCGGTCTTCTCGTCCCTGACGATCTCGACCCGGTCCGGCTTCTTGCCGAGGTAGGTGCGCAGTTCCATCGGCTCGCGCAGCGGGTCGATGGAGGGGTTGGTGACCTGGGAGGCGTCCAGGAGCAGGTGGTCCCAATAGATCGGATAGTCCGCCGGGTTGCCCATGGCGGCCAGCAGGATGCCGCCGCTGTCGGCCTGCGCGTACAGGTTCCGGATGTGGGCTCCGGACCACGAGGCGTTGCGCTTGAAGGTTTCCTCGTTCTCCTTGATGCTGATGGCGCCGGTCGGGCAGAGCGCGGAGCAGCGCCGGCAACCGATGCAGGAGGAATTGTCCTCCACCAGCACGTCCTCTTCGTCCAGATAGGTGTGCACGCCGTAGGAGCACTGCCTGACGCAGACCTTGCACCTGATGCACTTCTGGTCGCTCCTATGGATCATGAATTCGTTGAAAGACTCGTTAACCGATTTATAAAGCACCTTGATCGCCTCCTGATACAGGTAAGGATGTACGGACCGCCTTGTTGCCAATTCCATGCCAGCCGCCGTTCGCGCCGCGCCAGGTTGCCAACAGAGCTGATCCTATAGGTTTTCGTCCGAGCGCGCAAGCACCAAGCGCACGAGGGGCCGAACTTCGGCCGCTTTTAGTGTAACAAAGCTGCTCATGGCAGAGAGCTATCGCTACTCAGCAGAGTAGCCGGCAAGCTGCGGCTTGCCTTAGCCGCGGCAAAATGCTATAAAGCTGGCTTCTTCGGAAAAATTAAAAGGCTTTCGCGCGAAGGCGGCGGTTGCAGGCGCCGGCTTGCGGGACGATGCGGAAGCGACAAAGGAAAAACAGGCATGTTGACAGGAAAACAGAAGAGATTTCTCCGCGCGCTCGGGCATCCGTTGAAACCGGTGGTTTTGGTGGGCAAGGGAGACGTCAGCGAGGCGCTGATCAAGGAAACCGGCGAGGTGCTGGCAAGCCACGAGTTGATCAAGGTGAAGATACTGGAAAGCTGCATGATGGACCGCCACAGCGTGGGCGACGAGTTGAGCGGCGCCTGCGGTGCGGACGTGGCGCAGGTGCTTGGAAGGACGCTGCTTTTGTACAAGCCGGCTAAAGAGCCGAGGCTGGAGTTGCCGAAGAAATAACCCTCACACCCTCTCGTACGGCTCGAAGAGCCGTTTGAACTCGTCCAAGGCGAAGCGGTCGGTCATGCCGGCGATGTAGTCGCAGATCACCCGCTCCCGCCCCTCCCGCTCCATCTTCAACTGGTGCTTCATGGGCAAGAGCGTCGGGTGCTTGATGTACACCTCGAACAGCTCGGCCAGGTAGCGCTCCGCCTTGACCCGCATCCTCTCCACCTTGTAGTGGCGGTAGAGGTTGTGGTAGAGGAAACGCTTCAACTCGGCGTTGCGCTCGGCCATGCGCGGGCTGAAGGCGACCACCGGCAGGTTCACCCTGCGCAGGTCCTCCTGGGTGGCGATCTGCAGGCTCTGCAGATTGGCGGCCGTGGTGTTCACCAGATCGGTGATCAGCACCCCGATCAGGGCGCTCACCGTCTGGCACACCCCCCGATCCACCTCGATGGCCGGGTACTTGCGCAAGATCGCCTCGTGCACCTCTTCCCAAAGCCCGACCCCCTTCAACTGAGCCAGATTGATGTAGCCGGACTTCAATCCGTCGTCGATGTCGTGGTTGTTGTAGGCGATCTCGTCGGCGAAGTTGATCAGCTGCCCCTCGACGCTCGGCACCGTGCCGGGCAGGAATTCGGCGTAGATGCTGACGGGGCTCACCGGGGCGTCGTATTGGGAGGAATGCTTGATGATCCCCTCCCGCACTTCCCAGGAGAGGTTCAGGCCGTTGAAATTGGGATAGCGTTCCTCCAACTCGTCGACCACCCGCAACGACTGCAGGTTGTGCTCGAAGCCCCCCGCTCCCTCCATCAAACGGTTCAACACCTCCTCGCCGGTGTGGCCGAAAGGGGTGTGGCCGAGATCGTGGGCGAGCGCCAGCGTCTCGGTGAGTTCCTCGTTCAGCCCGAGCCTGCGGGCGATTCCCTTGCCGATCTGCGCCACCTCCAGGGAATGGGTGAGCCTGGTCCGATAGTAATCCCCTTCGTGGTTCACGAAGACCTGCGTCTTGTACTCCAGACGACGAAAGGCGGCGCAGTGGATGATGCGGTCGCGGTCCCTCTCGAAGGCGGGCCGGTTGTCCCGGAACTCCTCCTGGTACCTGCGTCCCCTGGAACTGGCGCTGGTCGCCGCATAACCTGCCAGATCGGTGCGTTCCATGGTCTGACCGTCTCTCATCCGCCCTCCCGTCGAGTCCGCTAAAAAAGCATCTGTATTTATATACAGCGCCCCGATGCTGTCAACAGCAAAGTTGCCATTGACGCCATCAAGGCATCGTGCTAATTAGAGCTAAGATTACGGGGACCTGCCATGTGCAACGCCGGCGAAGCGACTGACAACGAAACGACTGACGACGAAGTAACCGCATGCGAGTGATCGCGGGGGAAGCCCGCGGGCGCAGACTGGTGGCCCCCAAGAGCATGCGGGTTCGTCCGACGGCGGACCGGGTAAAGGAAGCGATGTTCAACATGCTGGTAAGCAGGCTGGGCGAGTTCACCGATATGCGCGTGCTGGACCTCTTCGCCGGCACCGGCAACCTCGGCATCGAAGCGCTCAGCAGGGGGGCCTGCTACGCGGTGTTCGTTGATGCGCACCGCGACTCGGCGGAGATGATCCGCAAGAACCTGGAAGTCACCCGCTTGACGGACAAGGCCAAGGTGGTGGTGCAGGATGCGGCCGGTGCCCTCAAGTGGCTGGCGCGCGGCGAGACGCCCTTTCACCTGGTCTTTATCGACCCTCCCTACCACGAAGGACTAACCGAAATGATCCTGGGAATGCTGTCCGCTTCGCCGCTGGTCGACCAAGGCACCACCGTCGTCGCCGAATTTTCCAGCAAAGAGCCGATACCGAGCAGCTTCGGCCATCTGCACGAGAACGAGCGCCGCGTCTACGGCGACACCGCCCTATCCTTTCTAACCCTTGCAGACAGAGGTGAAAAGTGCCCCTGAAGATCGCAGTATATCCCGGCTCCTTCGATCCCGTCACCTATGGACATCTGGACATCATCGAGCGCGCGCTGAAGGTTTTCGACGGCGTGATCGTGGCGGTTGCCCGGAACTCGGAGAAGAATTCCCTTTTCACGGTCCCCGAGAGGATGCAGTTGCTCTCCGAGATCCTCGTCGACCTGCCCCAGGCCAAAATCGACACCTTCGACGGGCTGCTGGTGGACTACGTCAGGCGTTGCGGGGCGACCGTCATCATCAGGGGTCTGCGCGCCGTCTCCGATTTCGAATTCGAGTTTCAGCTGGCCCAAATGAACCGCAGCATCACCAGGGAGGTGGAGACCCTGTTCATGATGACCTCGGTCCCCTACAGCTACCTCTCTTCCTCGATAGTGAAGGAAGTGAGCTCGCTGAACGGCCCGATCGAAAAACTGGTGCCGCCCCTGGTGAAGAGCGCGCTGGATCGGAAATTCGGCAGGTAGCCGCCCCGGACGGGGATGCGGAGGGAGTAACGGCATTCCTTGCCAGCAACGGAGGTATCTGATAACGTAGAGTCTCTTAGCGCACAGTAGCGCCGTCTTTATTCATTCCTGCGGCAAAAGCACCCTCACCGGAGGTCCATGTGATCACGAAAGAGATGACCATCACGGATATACTCACACGCTACCCCGAGACCCTGCCCGTATTCGAGCGCCACGGGCTGGACTGCTACGATTGCCAGATTGCCGAATTCGAGCAGTTGGAGCACGGCGCCTCGGTGCACAAGATCGACATCGACACCCTGGTATGGGAATTGAACCTCCGCGTCAAAAAATGATCCCCGTCGTCGCCTCAACTCCCGCTCTACGTCAAACGGCCCGATTCATCGAGAATCGGGCCGTTTGACGTCGATACGCAACTGACCGCTTCAAACTACTTCAAGTAAATCCCGCAGCCGATCACCAGGTCGTCGGCGCGCTCCACATAGGAACTCTTGCGGCCCACCTCGTTGGTCTTGGGGTTTTTAAAGCGGTAATCGACCCAGCCTGCCCCCTTTTCTCTCGCCACAGTCCCCATCTCCTTGATGAAGAACTTGCCGTCGATATCCTGCAAGGCGATGGTCGAAGTGCCGACCAGACTCGGGTTGATGGGATGCACCAGGGTAGTGGCGGCCTGATCCAGCATGTTGACGTACACGTACAACGCGCCCGACACGAACTGCCCCTTGGGGTTGTTCCCCTCCTCGATCAGCTTTTCCGCGCCGTTTGCCTTGTAGAAAGCCACGGCCTTTTTAACCAGCGCCACGGCGTCCGCGCGGTCGTCCGCGCGCGCGGCGGTGGACGAAAGACAAATGACGGCAGCCAGCAGCAAAACGATCAGGTTTTTCATAGTTTGCTCTCCAATGGTTAAGGTTATGGTCAACGGCCAGCTTTCCCGTAGAAAGAAGACCCAACACGTCGTTTGGCGGAGCGCTGGAAAAGAAAAGCGGCGCGCAATGAGATAGTTATCGACCAAGTATCGCCGGAACTTTAATGAAAAATGCGATCTCCATAAAATTATGTTTGATAAAACCGAAACGCCGCGGAAAAGCGAGGCATTGGACATGGAGAAAACCGAGAAAAACCTTGAACCGCGACGGCGCAAAGCACGCGAAGAAAACCAGACAGTTACCAAGAGAATCTTTTCACCAAGCCGGTCCGGATTTTACTTTTTTGAGTATTCGAATTTCTTTGCGTGCTTCGCGTCTCGGGCGGTGAGCAATTGATGTTTACTGGGGAGATTCCTGCTTTGGGGAGGGTTGCTTGTTGGGGTCTTCATGCGCTTTCGATTCGGCCGAGACCAGTTCGGCGGTTACCTTGCCTACCGCCACGGAGGTGACGATCCTCACGGGGACCTTGAAGTCGTCGTCGGTCAGCCAGATCAGCAGTTCGCCGGTCCGTCTGAAAATGCCGGCGGTCTTTTGCACCGGACGGACCACGATGGTGTTCACCTTGGTCAGGTTGGGGAGGCGCATCTCCTCTCGACGCACGATTTCCACCGGCACTTCCGCATAGGTTTCGCTGTCGAAGATATGCAGGGTCTCGGTCCGGTCGAGCTGCAAAGGACGGTTCCTGAGGGAGTAGATCCCCGACAAGGTGTCCAGGACGTCGTCGGTGGGCACGGTCAATTTGAGACTGCGGTTGTGGAGAAGATCCATCCAGGAGACGCTCTTTTTATGGAGATTGATGGTGAACATCTCGTCGCTGCGGAAAGAGCCTTCCGACTGCCTGATCTTGGTGACGATGAATTGGCCGTTGATCTGGTTGGTCTCGACCAGGTCGTCCACCGGGAAGATGCTGGAGATGGCGACGTTGGACCTCACTCTCAGGGTGATGGTGGTGACTCCCGCCTCGTTCTTCGACTCCAGTTCGGCGCTGCCGATGGCCATGCCGAGCAGACTGATGGCGTAGGTCAGCTTTTCGTATCTCGAGGACAGAAACTCGCCGCCTATCGGCGACGGGGTACCGGCGATTTTCACCACCGGACGTCTCGGCAACTCTTTGGGCGGATTGGCAGGCGGCGCCTTGACCGCCGGGGTGACGGGTACGGCCTCCTTGGCGACGGCGGCTGGCGGCTCTTTGGGCTCGGGCTCCGGACGCGGCGGCTCGACCTTCGGTTCCTTGGGAAGTTCTTTTTCCGGCGACGGGACGGGAGGGTTGTCGGCGGCCGCCTCTTCCTCGGCATCGGCAGGAGGCTCCGGAGCCGCGGACGGAGTCGCTTTAGCGGTCTCCGGGGCTGGTTCCGGGAGCTCGACCATGACCGCCTGGGGCTGGTTCACCGGCGCGCTGAAGTCGTAGGTGCCGAACATCCTCATCACGTACATGAATAGAAAATGCACCAGGATGGAGAAGACCAAGCAGAAAATCAGCAGACGAATTTTGGGGAAAAGCGTGTACATGCAGTTACTCTGTTAAATTGAATACCGCAGAATACTATGTTTGCCGTTAGTTATCAACTGCGATATGCGCCAGTCAATGACACGACCGGTCCGCGCCCGCGCCAAATCTGCCTCAAGACGTGCACCGCTGGCTAATATGTGGGCAGCCACCCTCTTCGCCTACGGCGCAGGCCCCCCTGCAAAACAGGAAGTTAGCGGTCTTTTGATCAAGCGACGCCGCTGGCACGCTCCGTGTAAGCCCTTTGCCAAAGAGTATAGGAGGGAACCGCCATGACAGTGTTAATAGATGGAATCGAGTATCTGCCGGTGGCCTGCGCCGCGGAACAGCTTGCCACCACCGAAACCAGAATACTCATGCTGCTCAAGCGACAAGCCCTGAGCGGCGAACTGATCGAGGGCGACTGGTTTGTCACCGCGGCCTCACTCGCCTGCTACGACCGGCACGCGACCGAGCCGGCAAAACCGCCGGAATGCCGCAGCAGTTGCAGCAGTACCGGTTGCGGCTGCCACTAGTACCGGGAGGTAGATCGATGGGACTCAGTATAAAGCCGTCGGACCTCAAATATAAATACCCAAGGGTCGTCGTAACCCGCGATCAGCCCAAGTTCCAGGGAAAGAGCGATCCCGCCCCCTTCAACCGGGACGATCTGTACGACATCATCCCGGTGCTGGAGGCGGTCATGGACGATCTTGGCCGCGACGACGCCCGCACCCTCCATCTGCTCGAAGATCTGTTGAACATGGAGATGCCGCGCAGCATCAGCGGGCGAGGAGAGGTGTTTCGTTTCCTGTCGGGCAGCGCACGGGAGATGTTGGCGGATCTGTAACGGACGCAGCCGCGCCGATGGACGCGGTGGACGCGGTGTCGGTCGCAATGTAACTATGTCGCTAGGAAAGCGAATGAACTGTAGCTGCTCAAAGGAGAGATCATGCACAATCATGCATTGAAAAGAGAAAACCTCGACGAGTCGGAACTCTGTATGGCAAACGCCATCTGCGACATAAAAGCCATAGCGGCGCAGCCTAACGGCTATGACTTGAGCATCAGGGGGTTCCTGGCCCCGGGCTGGACCGGCAGGCTGACCGCCGGCCTGGCGCAGCATCGCATAGGCATAGTGAGAGGCAAGGCGGAAAAGGTGACCACCAGCAGTTGGCGGTCCAACTTCGAGCTGAAGACCGCGGCGTTTGCCAAAGATCCCTTGAACATCGATTACGTCGCCCTCGCCGCCACCGAACTCCCCTATGATCGCAACGTCGGCAAAATAGCGCTGCAAGAGTACGTCATGGAGCCGAGCAGCCGGCACGCGGGGAGCCTGTACGTCGAGATTCGAGGCGTGGACCGGCTCGGTTTCCTGGGCGATCTGCTGGACTACTTCAGCATGAGGTGTTTATTTCCCATCAAGATGTCGGTTGAAACGGTGGCCGATGTGGCCGTCGACCGCTTCTGGCTGCGGGGGATCGGCGGCTCGATCCCTTCGGAATCGATCGCCGGCGCGGTAAAGGAAAACCTGGAGCAGTTGCTGATCGGCAGGGCATAGCTTGAATCTCGCCGTCAGGGCGGATCGGCGTACTCGATCTCCTCTCCCAGGTAGTTGGTCAATAGCAGACGCGATCCCTCCCGGAGCACCCGCCCCGGCGGGATCTCCACCTTCCCCTTCCCCCCCGGCAGGTCGATCATGTAGTGCGGCGTGGCCAGCCCCGAGGTGTGGCCGCGCAACCCCTCCATCACCGCTATCCCGTGCGCCACTTTGGTGCGGAAATGGGCGGTCCCTTGAACCAGATCCATCTGGTGTATGTAATATGGGCGCACCCGGATGGCCAGCAGCCGCTGCATGAGGTTGCGCATCACCAACGGGTCGTCGTTCACCCCTTTCAAAAGCACGCTCTGGTTGCCGAGCACTATGCCGGCGTCGGCGAGCCGGGCGCAGGCCCTGGCGGACTGTTCGGTGATCTCGCGCGGATGGTTGAAATGGGTGTTGATGTACAACGGATGGTGGCGCTTCAACATGCGCGCCAGTTTCACGGTGATCCGCTCGGGGAGCGTCACCGGCACCCGGCTACCGATTCTGACGATCTCGACGTGGGGTATTTTGCGCAGCGCGGCCAGGATGCCATCGAGCGCGTCGTCGGCAAGCAGCAGCGGGTCGCCGCCGGAAAGGATCACATCCCGTATCTGCGGCCGGGAAGCGATATAGTCGAGCGCTTCCTGCCGCGGCGCCGGCGCCATGTCCGAGCACCCCACTCCCCTTTTGCGCATACAAAAACGGCAATAGACGGCGCAGGCCGAGGAGACGATCCAAACGACCCGGTCGGGGTAGCGGTGGATCAGGCCCGGAACCGGCGACAAACGCTCCTCGTCCAGCGGATCGGGCGATTGCCGGCGATCCTCCAGCTCGGCCTGATCCGGAACGCACTGGCGCCAGATGGCGTCGCCGGGGGCGCCGATCAGCCCCAGGTAATAAGGGGTGATGCGCATCGGATAGCGCCCGGTCACGGCCGAGAGCGGGCCCTCGGGCAAACGAAAAAGCCCGGAGAGCTGATCCGGGCTGGTTACGCTGTCGGCGAGGCTTTTCTCCCAGTTTTCCATCAGACCTCGAGCGCCCCGATCAGCGAGGCGACCGAGGCGATGCCGTTGTCGATCAGATACTGCTCCATCTCGCGGGCGATGGTCTGCGCCGCCGAGGGGTCGAGAAAGCTGGCCGTGCCGACCTCGACCGCGCTGGCGCCGGCCAGCATGAATTCCAGGGCGTCGCGCCCGTTCATGATGCCGCCGATGCCGATGATGGGGAGTTGCACGCTTTTGGCCACCTGCCACACCATCCTGAGCGCCACCGGCTTGATGGCCGGACCGGACAGGCCGCCGGTGACGTTGGCCAGGATCGGGCGGCGCCGGTCGAGGTCGATCGCCATGCCGGTCAGGGTGTTGATCAGCGAGAGGGCGTCGGCCCCGGCGTCGGCGCAGGCGCGGGCCATGGAAACCACGTCGGTCACGTTGGGGGAGAGCTTGACGATCAGCGGCTTGGAGGTGCTTTTCCTCACCAGCCGCACCACCTCCGCGGCCGCCTGCGGGTCGGTGCCGAAGACGATCCCCCCCTGCTTGACGTTGGGGCAGGAGATGTTCACCTCGATGCCGGCGACGCCGCCAAGCCCGTCGAGCCTGGCGGCGACCTCGCCGTACTCCTCCAGGGTGTTGCCGTAGACGTTGACGATCACCGGGGTGTCGACCTTGGCCAGGTAGGGGAGCTTCTGGGCGATGAAGGCGTCCACGCCCACGTTTTGCAGGCCGATGGCGTTCAGCATGCCGCCCGGGGTCTCGACGATGCGCGGGGTGGGGTTGCCGGCCTTGGGCTTCAAGGAGAGCCCCTTGGTGATCATGGCGCCGATGCTCTCCAGGTTCAGGTAGTCGGCGAACTCGGCGCCGTAGCCGAAGGTGCCGGAAGCGGTCATGACCGGATTGCGCATCTTGATGCCGGCCACTTCCACGGTCATGTCGGGTTTTTGCATGCTCAACTCCATTGCAGTTCGAAGCTATCGAAAACGGGGCCGTCCTTGCAGACGCAGCGGTAATCGGGGGTCTCCTCGGAATGGTTGGCGCCTTTCATGACGCAGCCCAGACAGGCGCCGACGCCGCAGGCCATGTAGGCTTCCATGGAGACCTGGCAGGGGACCGCGTGCTTCTTGGCCATGACGGCCACCGCCTTCAGCATCGGCGTCGGGCCGCAGGCGAAGATGCGCATGCCGCTCGCTCGCAGATGCCGCTCCAACACCTGGGTCACCAGCCCGCTCTCGCCCAGGGTGCCGTCGTCCGTGGAGACGTAGCTTTCCACGCCCAGCCTCTCGAACTCGGTGATGCAGAGGATGTCGTCCCGGTTGCGGCCGCCGGCAAACAGGCGCACCTTGTCGCCGCGGGCCACCAGCACCTTCGCCAGGTAGTAAAGGGGCGCGAGCCCCACTCCGCCTCCAACCAGCAGTTTCTCCTCGCAGCCAGGGCCCGGGTCGAATCCCTTGCCAAGCGGCGCCAGCAGGTCGAGCAGGTCGCCGTGATGCAGCGCCGCCAGCTTCCTGGTCCCCTTGCCGACCACCTTGTAGAGGATTTCGCAATAGCACTGGGTGCCGCCCCCCGCGTATTCGGCGCTGAAGGTGCCGACGTCGAAGAAGCCGAAGGGGCGGCGCAAAAGAGGATCTATGGCGTCGCTCACCTTGAGCATCAGGAACTGCCCCGGCAGGGCGCCGAGCAGATCCAGGGGGGCGGTCATCCTCATCCTGAAATAGCCGGGTGAGAGTTCCACGTTGGAAACTACCATCGATTTAAACTGCATCGCACTCCTCTGCCTGCTCGCTATAGATGTATGCCATCAGCAAGGCGTCCTCGCCGTCGTGATAATATCGTTTGCGCCGGCCCGCTTCGGCAAAGCCCATCCGCCGGTAGAGCGCGATGGCCGACGCGTTGGAGAGCCGCACCTCCAGTCGCAGCACGCTCGCTCCCCTCTGTCGCCCGGCGGCCAGGGCGTCAGCCGCCAGCAGGCGTCCGATCCCCCTGCCGCGCAGCGAGCCGCTCACCGCGACGTCCAGGATCTCGGCCTCGTCCAACACCTGCTGCAGACAGAGATAGCCGGCAACGGCGCCGTCGGGGAGAACCGCCACCGTCGGCCACCCGCAGGGAGAGTCGATCTCGTCCAGGAAATGGCGCTTGGTCCAAGGGTGCGCAAAGGAGGCGGACTCGATGGCGACAACCGCCTCAAGGTCCTGTTCGCGCATGGGGCGCAGGATTATTCGCTCAAGGGAGTCGGGCACAGCTGGGCATGATAAGCAAACGCCAAGGGGAAGTAAACAGTTTTTTCACTTTGACTTTCCGGGCGATATAGGTTAGATTTCTCCTTTATTTTTACTGGAGGTCGTACCTTGGACGAGACTAAAATCACGTATAAAGACGCGGGCGTAGACATCGATGCGGGCAACACCTTCGTCAAGATGATCAAGCCGTTGGTGAAGGCGACCTCGCGTCCGGAGGTGCTGGCGGACATCGGCGGCTTCGGCGGGCTGTTCTCCCTGAACATGGGGAAATACAAGCATCCGGTGCTGGTTTCCGGAACCGACGGGGTCGGCACCAAGCTGAAGATCGCTTTCCTGGCCAACCGCCACGACAGCATCGGCATCGATCTGGTGGCGATGTGCGTGAACGACATCATCGTGCAGGGCGCCGAACCGCTCTTTTTCCTTGACTACCTGGCGACGGCCAAGCTCGACCCGGAGAAGGGGGCCTCCATCATCAAGGGGGTGTCCGACGGCTGCATCCAGGCCGGCTGCGCGCTGATCGGCGGCGAAACCGCGGAGATGCCCGGTTTCTACACCGGCGAAGAGTACGACATGGCCGGTTTCGCGGTCGGGGTGGTGGAGCGCGAGAAGATCATCGACGGCTCCTCCATCACGGTCGGCAACCATCTGATCGGGCTTTCTTCCTCCGGCCTGCACAGCAACGGCTATTCCCTGGCGCGAAAGGTGATCCTGGACGTCATGGGACTGGGCATCGACGACGAGATCCCCGGCCTGGGGAAAACCGTGGCCGACGAACTGCTCACCCCCACCCGCATCTATGTGCGAAGCGTCATGAACCTGCTGCGTGACTTCAACATCAGCGGCCTCGCGCACATCACCGGGGGGGGCTTATTGGAGAACATCCCCAGGGTGCTCCCCAACGGCTGCAAGGCGGTGGTCCGCAAGGATAGCTGGCAGGTGCCGGAGATCTTCAAGCTCATCCAGAAAGGGGGCAACATCGAGGAAAACGAGATGTTCCGAACCTTCAACTGCGGCATCGGCATGGTGCTGGTGGTGCCGGAGCGCGAGGCGGACGACGTGATGATCAGGCTCAAGGGGCTGAACGAAACGGCCTACCATATCGGCGAAGTGGTGAAATGCGAAGCCGGCAAGGAGTGCGTGGAACTCGTCTAGGGCGAGCGGCGCGACCACCATGGATAAATTGTTAAAGATAGGCGTGCTGGTTTCCGGCAGCGGCTCCAACCTGCAATCCATCCTCGACGCCTGCGCGGCCGGCAGGCTCAAGGCCCGCGTGGTCTGCGTGATCAGCAACGTCGCCGACGCCTACGCGCTTGAGCGGGCGCAAGCGGCCGGCGTGCCGGCCCTGCACCTCGACCACCGCGCCCACTCCGGCAGGGAGGCCTACGACCAGGCGCTGGTGACGACGCTGCGCGAATTCGGAGCGGAACTGGTGGCGATGGCCGGCTTCATGCGCATCATCACGCCGGTGCTTTTGGACGCCTTCCCCATGGCGGTAATGAACATCCATCCAGCGCTGCTTCCCGCCTTTCCGGGGCTGCACGCCCAGCGCCAGGCGTTGGAATACGGGGTGAAGGTGGCGGGTTGCACCGTGCATCTGGTCGACCCCGGCACCGACACCGGGCCGATCATCATGCAAGCGGCCGTGCCCATCGTCGAGGGGGATACCGAGCAGACGCTGTCGGCGCGGATTCAAAAGGAAGAGCACCGCATCTATCCCGAGGCCATCGGCTTGTTCGCCGCAGGACGCCTGAGCGTCAACGGCCGCAGGGTCGAAATTCTGGCAACGTAGGGTAGATGCAGCATTAATAACGGGAAGGGCGAACACGAGGTTCGCCCATACCGGAAATGTGCCGTAGGGG
>CAIYDQ010000239.1 GCA_903925075.1 uncultured Geobacter sp. | reverse complement strand
TTGCAAGGAGGACTTCTAATGAAGAAGCTTATCGTCCTGCTTCTCGCGCTTCTGGTGGCCACGAGCGCGTTCGCGCAGCTCACCATCAATGGCTATTCCCGCGCCAACGCCCTCTACACCAACAGCTCTGGTGTCGAGTCCCTGGCCTATCGCATGAGGTTCAACCTCACGTTCAATGATGCCAGCGGCAACTTCGGCGCCTGGGGCCGCTTCCAGTCCGATGCCTATGCTGCCCCCGCCTTCAAGTACGGCTACGGCTGGGCGAAGTTCCTTGGCGGAGTCGTGAAGGTCAACGCTGGCCAGCTCGCCAACTACGACTACATGGTCGGTTCCGGCAAGAGCGATTTCAAGCTTGGCAACGTGTGCACGGATGCGTACATCGGCGATGCGACCGATGGGTATCTCGTCCAGGTCATGCCCAACAAGGCCCTCAATGTCGGCGTCACCGTCCTTCCGAGTGGAACCCTCTCCGGTGCTGATCTCACCCTCAGCGCCAAGTACAGCATCGACAAAGTCGGTAACCTTATGGTCAACGTAAGGGCCCCGGATCCCACCCCCACCGCCACCACTGACCTCTTCGCCAGCGGCGCCTTCGAGTTCACCGGCATGCCGGGCCTCGATGCCACTGCGGCCTTCGAGTTCGGCGGGACCGGATTCTGGCACGGCTATGCCGCGAACCAGATGACCGCCATTGCCGTCGTCACCTACACGAGCGGCCCCTTCGGCGTCCAGGTTGCCCCCGTTTACAACGTAACCGGCAGCAAGCTCTACTGCGAAGGCTTTGTCAGCTACGCTCTCCAGCCCACGCTCATTCTCAACGTGGTTGGCGCGTATGACCAGGCGCACGCTGCTGCCATGCTGCCCACCGCCGGTGCCACCTATTTCGTCGGCGCCGAGCTCAACGTGAAAGGCATGGGCGCTGGCTACTTCATGACCGGCGTTTGGTATGACGATGTCGGCGGACTCTCCATTCCTCTTGCCCTCAGGGTCAACTTCTAAAGATTCCGTTTCCGAGAAAAAGGCTGACCGCAAGGTCGGCCTTTTTTTTCTTGAAAGGCTATCTTGCGGGATGGAGCCTCGGGGGCCGGCTGCGGGTATGCCCCGCGGCGATAAAGGAGCAGCGATACGATGCGTTTAACCAGGTGTTTATTCCTCGTGCTTCTGGCCGCGAGCTTCGTTTCCTGCGCCACGGCGCCGAAGGCGCCCCAGGGGCCGGTCTCCGCTGGTCTTCTTCTGGTGCCCGAGACGGAACTCGTTAAAAAGTTCGGAGCCGGCAACGAGGACAACCCTTTCCTGGCTCCCGGGGCGCTGCTGACAGGCAGGCCCAAGGACTTTGCGGTTTTGGCGCTCAAGTTGAGCCTGCCTGAGCCCTCCTCCATAGAACTGCAAGCGGCGATAACGGGTCCCGGGGTTCAGCAATCCGAGATAATGGACGCCGCCAGGCTCAAGGATTTCCTGTTTGCGTTCAATGTCGGGACCAAGTCTGAAATTGCCCGGGACTCCATGATAGGACGAATTTGCATTCCAGCCTCGTCCTTCACGCTGTCGCCCGGCGTCTACGATTACTACATCGTTGTCGCCTGCAAGCATCCCTTCACCGAAGGCGCGCATATTGTCGCGCAAGTCTACATAAACGGCGCACCGACCGCCTCGATCGATAAGGAGCTTCCGCCTCCCATAGTAGTCAAGTCGCTTTTTGGTGGAGCATGACGGAGTATCACCTCAGTTGATTGAGGTTGACAGGCGAAAATTGGCAATCTAGTATGAAATAGCTTCAGGGGCCGAGGAATACGGTGCAAATCCGTAGCGGACCCGCCACTGTAACCGGGGATGTACACGACAGGCTCTCCTTGTAAACGAGAGCGGCCATTGCGGTTCGGTCGAACTGCGAGAAGGCGTCGGCAGAAACAGTAGATCCGGAAGCCAGGATACCGCCCTGCGGCGTTTCGAGGGATTCTATATCCCGCGAATAAACTTCGTGGTCTGGGGAAAGGCAGTGGCTTCTCATCTTTTTTCGAAACGTTGCGGCGCCGACACCCTTCAGCCATTCCGCATATCCTCCCCCTATGCTTAACCGGCAGGCTGCTTTGCCTGCTAAAGGAGTATATCGATGAGGAAAACGATTTTTGCTTTAGCCTTTCT
>CAIYDQ010000238.1 GCA_903925075.1 uncultured Geobacter sp. | reverse complement strand
CTCGATCCAGAACGTCACCGGCAGCGCCTACGACGACGTTCTTACCGCCGCCGCCGGCGGCAGCACGCTGGTCGGCGGAGCGGGCAACGATACGCTTTACGGCGGGGCGGGCAACGACACGCTGCAAGGCGGTTTGGGCGACGACGTCATGAACGGCGGCACCGGAACCAACATCTTGTCCGGCGGCTCCGGCATAAACACGGCAAGCTACAGCGGCCAAACCCTCGGCGTGACCGTGAACCTCGGCCTTGCCGGACCGCAGCAAGTGAACGCCACCACCAACGACACCTTGTACTCGATCCAGAACGTCATCGGCAGTGCCCAGGACGACGTTCTTACCAACGCGGCAGGCATTCACGCTCTCACCGGTGGCGCGGGAAATGACACCTTTGCCTTTACTGCGCCGGTTGGGATAGGCAACGTTACCACCTTGACCGACTTCACCAGCGGCCAGGATGTAATTGCGCTTTCGACCAATATCTTCGCAGGGCTGGGAACCATAGGCAGCACGGTCGGCTTGAGCGATCATCTGCTTTACGATGCCGTTTCGGGAGCGCTCTCGTTCGACGCCGATGGTTCGGGCTCCGGAGCGCCGGTAACGTTTGCGGTTCTCGGAACCAATACGCACCCGGCTGCTATCGGGAATGATTTCAAGCTGGTGTCGTAATTAGTTTCCCCCTGGTCCAAGCTTTGGACCAGGGGGAAATTTACATTGATTTGTCGGCATATGTCGTGTTATATAGGATCGTGGCCAAGTTATTGAGACAACAACAATAAGGATGGGGGTGTATTAATGTTTTCTATAGTGTCCAAAAAAAATGAGAATGCCGCTGCTCAGAGTACTGAGGCCAAAAAAGTGTGGAGTTCGCCGGTAATCAGCACCTTGTCGATCAACCGCACCTTGGCAAACCTTGGCTCAGGCAACGATGCGAGCGGTAGCCACGTGTAAAGTGTCGACTAACGCCACAATCTAACGGATTTTGGCAGGGTCTTGCGGTGCACAAGCGAATCAAAAAGGCCTCATTGTGATAATGAGGCCTTTTTGATTAACATGCACATGATTGGCTGGAACTAACAAGGGCGGATGCGTAACCGGCGATGAAGTCAATTTTTGGGGTTTTTCTCCGCAGCGGCAACGATGCGTCGCCGGAAACGGTTTCCGGCATGCTGCAGCGGATGGCGGCGCACGGCGGGACGAGCCGCATCGCATGCAACGACGGCGTCTGCGGTTTAGGTCATTTCGACCCGGCCGCCGCCTTCGGGCAAGGCGAGCCGGCTGGCTGCTCCGTTCCCGGCCAGGCCTTCGCGTTCAGTTGCGCCGCCCGACTCGACAACAGAGCTGAAATCGGACGGGACTTGGGGTTGTCCGCGAAGCAGGCGTCCGCCACTGCCGACAGCGACCTGATTCGGGCTGCTTACGCCAAATGGGACGAGCGCTGCATCGAGCGGCTGTACGGGGATTGGTCATTTGTTTGTTGGCATCCCGGCGAGCGCCGCTTGTTTCTCGCCCGCGACCATTTCGGAATTACCTCGTTATTTTATTACCTGGACAGCAAGGTGTTTGCGTTTGCCTCCTCGCGCGAGTCATTGCTGGCCTTGAAACTCTCGCCGTTGGAGTTGGACAAACTCTATCTGGCCCAAGTCATCACTTCATGGCCAGCCTACCACGGCGAAAGATCGGTTTACCCCGCAATCAGGCGCCTTCCCCCGGCGCATCGCCTTTCGGTCTCCCCTGGAAATTCAGACGTCCGGCAATACTGGCATCTTGAACGAGTTCCTGAAACGCGTTTGAGCGGTCGACAGGAATATGTCGAGGCATTTCGCGAATTGTTCGACGACGCCGTAAGGGCACGCTTGCGTTCGGCCGATGGTTCGGACGCGGCGGAGTGCTCGGTGGCCTCCACACTCAGCGGCGGACTCGATTCGGGATCCGTCACTGCGACCGCGGCCGGATTTCTTGCTCGTGAAAATCGCCGAGTATCGGCATTCACCTCGGCGCCGCTGTTGGAAACGGCAAACTACATGCCGAGCGGACGTTTCGGCGACGAGCTTTCCCTGGCTCGGGCCACCGCCGGCGCCTTCGATAATGTCGATATTCACCAGATACGAGCAGAGGCGACCACCCCGGTCGGGGCCATCAGGTCGGTGTTGAAACTCAGAAATGAGCCGGTTCACTCGGCGGGTAATTTGTTCTGGATATTGGACCTGTGGCGCGCCGTTCAAGCAAACGGCGACAAGGTGCTGCTGCTGGGGCAATTCGGCAATGCCGGCGCTTCCTGGGCCGGTTGCATTCAGTCGCAGCCGCTGTCGTGCCAGTTGCGTCAACTGGGATGCCTTAAATTGGCCAAGGACGTTCTAAAGAGGAATTTGCCGGCGCATGTCCTTTCCGGGTTGCGAAAGCTTCGCCGTCAACCGCAGTCGGATTGCCTCGCCTCGGCGATCAATCCGGCATTGGCGGCAGACCTCGACCTGTTTGAGCGACGCTCCCGGGACCCCGATTGCCGCCCGCCGCGAACCGCACTCGATCACAGAATGTTTCTCATGCCGGGAAGGTCGTCGGTCGGCGCGCTGCACGCCGAATTGGGCGCCGCCTTTGGATTGGAGGTACGAGATCCGACTGCCGACGTGCGTCTGCTCGAGTTCACCTTCTCCGTTCCTGATCACGTTTTCATCGATCGTGAAACAGGCATGGACCGCTGGCTGATCCGCGAAGCCATGAAGGGGCGCCTGCCGGACAGCGTGCGGCTGAACCGCGACACCGGTTGCCAGGCGGGGGACCTGGTGCCGCGTCTGCGAGCCAGCGCCGCGGAAGTCGAGGCCGTGCTGATCGAACTGGCGCGCGGCCCTGCCGCCGAATACGTCGATGTCGCCCACATGCGCCGGGTTTGGCGGGAGATTCAGACGAGGGACACCCCGGAGTCGTTTCGAAAGGCGGTTTCCATCCTTACCAGGGGGATGATGGCCGGTCTTTTCGTCAACGATTTTTACGCGAAGAATCAATGACCGTCGGGAAGACCGCGATGCCACTGTTTCCTGATTTCCTCCGGGACGTCGACACAATTACCGCCCCCGTGCCTGCCGCACTCGAAGGAGCTACCCATCGCGGGGTGCTTTGGCAGGCTGCGCAGGCGCGTTTTATGCTGGAACTGCACGATGTCGCGCGCTATCTGATCGAGGGGGGAGAGCGCGTCACGGTCGACCCGGCCAAGGGAGCGTCCCCCGTCGAAGTGGCCCGCTTTGCCCGGACGACGCCGCTTGCAGCCCTGCTGTACCAGCGCGGCGTCCTGGCATTCCACGCGGCGGCTGCGGCCGATGAGCGAGGCGCGGTCCTGTTGGCTGGCGATTCCGGCTGTGGAAAGTCGACCTTGCTGATGGCGCTCATGCAACGCGGCTGGACTCCGCTGTCGGATGATCTTTCTGTGGTCGCCAGGGAGGGAGAGAGCGATCTGCTGGTACAGCCGACCTTCCCGGAACTTGCACTCTGGCCGGCCGCGTTGGAAAGATTCGGCTGGGATCCCGGCAAGCTTGAGCGCGCCGACGTCAACCGTCTGCTTTTGCCACCGACCGGCGGCGGCCCGGTTTCCCGGCAGCAGCTGCGGGCCATATGCTGGCTTGGCGTGCACGGCAACTCTGCGATTGACAGCGAGGTCGTAAGCGGAGCCGAACTTTTTCGAGCGGTTGGCGCGCTGCTCTACAACAGCCAGATCGCATCGGCTCTACTTGACCGGCGGGTTTACATGGGCTATGCTGCGCACATTCTCCGAGGCGTGCCCGTTTTTCGCCTGCAGCGGCCGCGCGGTCGCTGGAGCGCGGATGAAGTGGCTGATTTAATAGAGAAGCTTACATGAGTTATAAATACATCCTCTACGAACTTATCGTGCAGACCACGTTCCCCTGCCCAATGCTCTTAGCTGCCGACAATCACGCCGTACCTGACGTCGTTACGATTGAAGGCTCCGTGCCTAGGACGCTGATTGGCGCCGTTGCCGCAGGCGAAAATTGGCAGGCGTCTCCGGGGCGTTTTCTGTGGCGGGGAGGCGCGCGGGCAGGGCGCTTTCTGGTGGAGGACGGTCGGCGCATCACCCTGGAGAGGAATCCGGCTTCCGAGGATGCCATGCTGGCCGCTCATTTGCTCTCAGCCGTGCTCGCGGCTTTGCTGCGTCAGCGCGGCATGCTCGTGCTGCACGCCAATACCGCGGTGACGCGCCGAGGAGCCGTGACCATGTCTGGCGAAACCGGCGCGGGCAAGTCGACTACCCTGGCGGCGCTCATGAAGCGGGGGTGCGCCATGCTGGCAGACGACATTACCGTTTTGCGTCTGAGCGCGGACAACAAAGTGGAAGCTCTGCCGGGCATCTCCAAGTTGAACCTTTGCGAGGACGCCGCGGAACGACTGGGACACGCCGTGGATAAACTGCCGCGCAACCCTTTGCGGCGGATAAAAGTGGTCTTGCCCACCCATAACAAAATGGCCTCCACGCCGGCATCGGTATACGCGATTTATCTGCTCAACTCCTCCCCCAAAAGCGGCGTCACCTTGCAGTCTTTGAGTGGAGCCGACAAGTTTTCCGCTTTGCAGGAATGCATTTACGGCCCCTTATTCCCCGAAGAACACCCGGAGCAGTTCGGTCTGCTTGCCGAGATTTCCAACCAGGTCCGCATTTTCCGTCTTGATCGCCCCTCGTCCGGCTGGAGCGCTCCTGAGGTGGCCGAGGCCATCTTGAATGGCTAAGATCATGTGGCTGGCATCCTATCCGAAATCCGGCAACACTTGGATGCGCATTCTGCTGACCAACTATCAGCGCAACGGCGCCAGGCCGGCAGACATAAACAAACTCGACGGTGGCCCTATTGCGAGCGCCCGATTTTGGTTTGACGAATGGGTGGGTGTGGAGGCGTCCGCTCTGGACGATGCGACCATCGATCGCCTGCGCCCGGGCGTGTACCGCTGTATGGCGCGCGAAGAGCGGGATACCTTGTATATGAAAGTTCACGACGCCTGGATCAGAACCGACCGGGGCGAGCCGCTTTTTCCGTCCGAGGTGACGGCGGGCGTGGTCTATATCCTGCGCAACCCGCTCGATATGGCCGCTTCCTGTGCCCATCATTGGGGAGTGAGCGTGGCGCAGGCCGTGGAGAATCTGTGCGATCCGGCCTACGCTTCTTCGCGCTCGATTGGCGGCATGGCGGATCAGTTGCGGCAGTTTATGGGGTCGTGGAGCACGCATGTCCAGGGATGGCTGGACGAGTCGGGGCTGCCGGTGCATTTGGTGCGCTACGAGGACCTGCGCCGCGACCCGGAAAAGTTTTTTGCCGAGGTGGTGGCGTTTTGCGGGCTGCCGCTCGATCCGGAGCGGGTGCGCCGGGCGGTCGAGTTCTCCAGCTTCGGCGAGCTGCAGCGCCAGGAAAAGGATAAGGGGTTTCGGGAACGGTCGGTGAAGGCGCCGGGGAACTTCTTTCGGCGCGGCGAAGTCGGGGGGTGGCGGGACGAACTGACCGAGGAACAGGCCAAAAGGCTGATCGACACGCATGGCGAGTGCATGCGGCGCTTCGGATATCTGGACGAGAAGGGGCGACCGGTGTGAAAACGTCAATTACTCACCGCGAAGACGCGAAGAACGCGAAGAACTTCTAAGGAGACAGCCAAGTCAAAACCTGTTCCTCACACGGAGGCGCGGAGGACACGGGGAAAGTCAAAAGCCTAGTCGTTGGTTTTTGGTTTAAATCAAGACACTAATAAAGCTTAACGCAAAGACGCAGAGGCGCGGAGACGCTAAGAAATACGGGACGAAAGCCAGATCAAAACTCGCACACGGATTTGACGGATGTAACGGATAACCTCTGATAGAGCAAGGCTTTTTTGGGGAAACCGTAACGCGGAGACACCGGCGGAGGCGAACCATGCCGATCCAACCAGCACTTTTCGAGACTCACGAGATTCGCCGCGTCTACGATGAAACCACTGAAACCTGGTGGTTCTCGGTGGTTGACATCATCCGCGTGCTTACTCAGCAGAGCGACTACCAAACGGCGCGTAAATATTGGAACAAGCTTAGAGAACGGCTAAGTAAAGAGGGCAGTCAGTCGGTGACAGATTGTCACCGACTGAAATTCCCTGCCGCCGACGGAAAAAATTACCTCACCGACGCCGCTACTGCGGAAACCCTGCTTCGACTTGTGCAGTCGGTCCCCAGTCCTAAGGCGGAGCCGATCAAGCTATGGCTCGCGAAGGTTGGTCACGAACGCATGCAGGAAATGGCGGACCCGGGCTTGTCGCTCAATCGGGCCCGCGAGACCTGGCAGAAGCACGGGCGTAGCGAAAAGTGGATTCAGCAGCGCATGACCGGCCAGGAGACACGCAATAAGCTGACTGATTATTGGGCAACCCACGACATCAAGCAGGGGCAGGAATTCGCTATTCTCACCAACATCATTCATCAGGAATGGTCGGGGGTGAGCGTGAAGGCGCACAAGGAAATAAAGGGGTTGCAGGACCACAATTTGCGCGACCACATGAGCGAAGCGGAGCTGATTTTCACCGCTCTGGCAGAGCTGTCTACTCGACAGATAGCTGAGACGGATGACGCTACCGGAATGGCAGAAAACGAGGCTGCCGCCACCGAGGGCGGAATGATCGCCAGGCAGGCACGTCAAGCACTGGAGGCCAAGACTGGCAAACCGGTGGTGTCGGCAGACAATTTTCTGCCGCCAGGCGGGGCATCGCGGATTAAAAACGCGAAGAAGGCAGTGGTGAAAAAATGAACGCGGCCGAAACCCGTAGGGCAGTAGGGGACACGGAGTTGACTAAGAGTCCAGACCTGTTGCCTCTCATCTTCCCCGGAGAGATTCTCTTGGAGGATTTTATGAAGCCGCTGGGCGTAAGTATCGAAAAACCGGCGAGCGATATCGACGTGCCTCTTGCTAAAATAAGCGCGATTTGCAACGGCAAGCGAGCGATTTCGGCGGACACTGCCTTAAGGATGGGCAGGTACTTCGGCACTTCTCCGGAGGTGTGGACAGGGCTTCAGTCGGACTATGAGCTGAGCCCAACGCAGACCACTTCAAAAAACTTAACGCGGAGACGCAGAGACGCGGAGACGCTAAGAAAAACAAAAAAGCGAGGATTGGGAACTGCTTTAAACCCAACAACGATTGCCACAAAAAAGGCACAAAATTCACAAAAAAGGCTTTAATCCTTCGTTAGGTCCCTCGGTCTAGCTTGAAATTTTGCTTCAAGGGTTAGCGAACAGCGAGGGCGTCAAACAGTCAAACCGTTCTCACACGGAGGCACAGAGGCACGGGGAAAGGCCAAAAAACGAATATTTTGTTTTACCCCCAAAGACTTCCAGCTTTGTTTATCGTTGACAATATAATGGAATCCATTACACTGCCGCTATGGAAAAACGCCTGCCCCATTATCCGCTGGCAACACTCCAGGCCCGTATCGCCGATCAGGGGATCATGGCCTTTACCGCAACGGCTCTTTTTAATACAGCTGAAATGGGACTTTCAACGAAACAGGCGCTGCTAGTATTGGCTGCACTCAACCGCACCATGTTCCGCAAATCTATGACCACTCACGCCGACAGCAGCATTTGGCAGGACGTCTACCATGCTCCCACCCCCAACGGAAAGCTGGCTTACGTCAAACTGACTTTGCGGCATGGCACTGTGGTCATACAGTTCAAGGAGAAGTAGCGATGGCACAGACTGAGAAAAGACAATGCTCAAGCTGCGGGACTGCCGGCATGGTCTACGGTCATCGGACCATTGAACGAAATTTCGAAGGCACGGTCATCGCCGTGCCCGAAGTAGAAGGGTGGTTCTGTACGTCCTGCGGCGAGCTTGAGTTTGAAACGAAGGAGTCTGCTGAGAGGTTTTTTGAGCAGGTTGTCGTACTCCAGCAGCAAGAACGGTCAAGGCAGGCGGCCGAATTGCAAGCAATCCGCAAACGGTTGAAATTGACGCAACGCCAGGCGGCGGAACTTTTCGGAGGCGGAGCAAACGCGTTTTCCGAATACGAGCGCGGTGCGACCAGGCCTTCTCGCTCAACCGTCATGCTGATGCAACTGTTGGATCATCATCCTGAACTGCTGCAGGAATTGCGTAGTACAAAGCCTCAACGCGGAGACGCGGAGGCGCGGAGACGCTAAGAAAAACAGAACTAGAGGATTGGGAACTGCTTTAAGGCCTAAATCGGGCAATTGATTGCTTGACTACAGAAGGATATATGGAAAAGGGCTTGACTAAGAGTTCCGACCTGTTGCCTATCATTTTCCCCGGCGAGATCCTCATGGAGGATTTTATGAAACCGCTGGGCATAAGTGTCGAAAAACTGGCAAGCGATATCGACGTGCCTCTTGCTAAAATAAGCGCGATTTGCAACGGCAAACGAGCGATTTCAGCGGACACTGCCTTAAGGATGGGCAGGTACTTCGGCACTTCACCGGAGGTGTGGACGGGGCTTCAGTCGGATTATGAGCTGAGGCGTGCCAAAAGAAAGGTCGGTGCGCTGATTGAAGAGCGCGTTCAGCCGCTGAGGGCTGCATAAGGGACAGCAAGGACGGTCAAAGGCTTAACGCAGAGACGCGGAGGCGCGAAGACGCTAAGAAAATCAAAACTACTCAACACCTGTTCCTCACACGGAGGCACGGAGGACACGGGGATAGGCAAAACCCAAATCATTGGCTTAAACGAAGACTCAACGCTGAGGAGGCGAACATGCCGATCCAACCAGCACTTTCGAGACTCACGAAATTCGGGAGAAAGCCGGGACAGATTTATTTTCTAATGTTGTGGCCGTCCAACCCTCGCCAGGCCACTATACAAACCAAGGTCTGCGTCAATAAGCCCCTTTTCCATTTGCTATTTTCGGCCCGCAGCGGGCTCGCGTCAGCCGTGCCCGGTTGCGTTCGCAGATCTGCCGGAATCCCCGCGATATGCGGCGATCACCCCCGGCAATTTCCCAGAAACGCTCCGCCATGGGAAGTACTTCATGCTGCGCCATGGCGATGGCGGGCGGCGCGAACTCGTGGGCCGGCAGGCCGATGCCGGCACGCGGCGCGTAGAGCATCGGCAGCATGTCGTAGGCCGGGGCAAGCCGGAAACGGCTCCTGTCCGCATCCTGAGGGACAAGGGAGATGTTGCCGAAGTGCTGGTCGGTGTTGGCGATCAGATCGGCAAACCAGGATAGGCGACGGATGTCCGCTGCATCCTCCCTCGGCAGCGCGCGGACCTGCTCAAGGCGGTCCGCCGCGTTTCGCCAGCTGTCCCGGCGACCGAACATTTCATCATCGACCACGCCGATGGAACAGACCGGCAAGCGGCCGCGGCCTCCGCAACGGTCGAATCGCTCTACCTCCAGAAAGGTCCGCTCGCCGATCCGCAGCAGACGACTTTCCGCCGCATCGATCCCGTAATCCCTGAGAACGTTCAAGGCTATATGCTCGCAGATCAACAGGTCGGCCCATCGGCATCCTTCTTCCGTGCCGGCGGGAGGTGAAAATTTGACCAGATGATGGCGTATTACGCCGTCGTCCCTTTTGGTAACCGCGCAAAACTTCGGCTGTTCGCCGCCCGCGGAGGAGCCGGGCGCCCCTCCGGCCATGGCCGCCTGCGCCAGGCGCGGGTACTCAGCTGCCAGATCGGTTTCAGCGAGCGGGGCGGGACTTTCGCCGACATGTTGCAGGTAGCGGCCAACGGCCTCTTCACCCACGATCAGGTCGCCGATGCACTCGTCTCCCCGGCGCAGCAGCGCATACAGGATGTCGTCGTCGTTCCAGTCCTGAAGACGAAGCGGCAGCGCAAACTGCTCATGCAACTGGTGGGCGAAGGCCCTCCCCATGAAACCGTCCGGACGCATATCCTGAAGAAACCAGGGGAGATGGCGGTATACCCTGCTCTTCCCGCCGTTAAGCGACTCCCACCAGAACTGTCCTCCCAGGAGTGAGAACAGGATGCCGATTTGTCCGACGTTGCCGTCGGGTCCGATCCGGTAGACCGGGAAGCGATTGCCGAGTCCGCGCAGGTCTCGCAGGCGCGCGTATACGACGGCCCGGGCCTTGCCGAACATGACGATGCGCGCACCCAATCCGTTTATCAGGCGCGATAAGGTTGCCGGGCTGATCCCTCCTAAACGTCGGCGGATCTCCGCCGACGGCAGGGGCGTGTTCAGTAGGCTGGAAAGGATCAACTCCTGCTGTTGCGAGACGGTCACGAAAAGGGTCCTATATGCGGAAGAGTGAAACGATTGTGAAGCGATACAATAGCTTATAACACATACAATCTCGGATAGTTAGCTTTTATTTTGTTGAAAGCTGGAAACGATAATCTCTAGCTCAAGTCGGGGCTGCGGCGTAGTACGCTGTATTGGTTGCATTCCCTGCGCAACCTCTGCTATATTGCCGATCAAGGCAGCATGAGGCAAAGCCTCAACGCGGAGACGCGAAGACGCAGAGAAAAACAAGAGTAAACATTCGGGTCAAAACCTCGCAACCGGCCCTTGTAGCGGATTAACCTGATATGGCTGGTGGTTGGCTTCGCGTCTTCGAGTCAAATGTTTTAAAGCGGCTTTGAAAGGAGAAGGTTTCGATGGCTCTTGATTTATCCAGTACCGTGATCCGTACCGAAGGGGTGATGACCGCCCCGGTCGACAACGAAATCGTCATCTTGAACATGGCAGGCAACAACTACATATCGCTGGACGCCATCGGTCGCCGCATCTGGGATCTGCTGGAAACGGAGATCGCGGTTGGCGAGCTGTGCCGACAATTGTGCCTGGAATTCGAGGCGACGGAGGAGCAGATCGCCGCCGATGTCCTTCCTTTCCTGGCCGAGCTGGAAAAAGAAGGCCTGGTGCGTGTCACTGCTTGAACTAGCGGCCAAGGTTCAAAGCCGTAGCTGGCGCGAATTGCGGTTGCTTCCCGAGGCGCTGGTCCTTTTGGGGATCATGCGCCTGGCCGTGTTATGCGCGCCGTTTCAACGCACCGTCCGTTACCTGGGCCTGACCCCGCAAGCCTCGCCTTCCTCCGACGTCAATCCGAAACAGATAGCCTCCGCAGTCGCCATCGGCTGGAGCGTTCGCGCCATGGCCGCGCGGACCCCTTGGGATAGCGCTTGCCTGGCCCAGGCTCTGGCGGGCATGGTCATGCTCAAACGGCGAGGCATCCCGGCGCTGCTGTTTTTGGGGGTGGCGAAGGAGAAGGTTGGCCCTGACGACATGGCCGCCCATGCCTGGCTTAGTTGCGGCGGTGAGATGTTGACTGGGGAAGGGGGGCACGAGAGGTTCACCGTTGTCGGCATCTTCGCCGGCGGGAAGACCTAAAGTCAGAACCTCTTTCTCACACGGAGGCACGGAGGACACGGGGAAAGTCAAAACCCTTAGTCGTTGGTTTAAACCTGGACTTAATAGCCGCAGGCACAGATATGCGTATTCTCTTCATACATCAAAACTTTCCGGGCCAATTCAAATTCCTGGCGCCTGCGTTGGCTGCCGACGGCAAAAACCAGGTAGTGGCGTTCACGCTGAAAAAGGACCCGCCGCCCGAGTGGCAAAAAGTGCGCATGGTGGGGTATGGGTATGCCCGCGGTTCCACGCCCGGCATCCATCCGTGGATTTCGAATTTCGAGAGTCAGACCATTCGCGGCGAGGCGGCGTTTCGCGCGGCATTGGCCTTGCGCAGTTCGGGATTTTACCCCGACGTCATTATCGCCAACCCTGGCTGGGGAGAAAGCCTTTTTTTAAAAGACGTCTGGCCCAATGCTCGATTGGGCCTTTATTGCGAATTTTATTACCAATTGCATGGGGCCGACGTCGGATTCGATCGAGAGTTTCCGTTGGAAGATGCCGGCGAACTGTGCAGAGTGCGCCTTAAAAATGCCAACAATCTGCTGCATTTCGAAATCGCCGATGCCGGCATTTCTCCAACCAAGTGGCAGGCAAGCACCTTTCCTGAACCGTTCCGCAGCAAGATAACCGTCATTCACGACGGCATCCGCTGCGACTGGGTCGTGCCGGACCCGTCCGTGCGACTCACCCTGAACGACCATCTGAACCTGTGTAAGGACGATGAAATCGTCACCTTCGTTAATCGCAACCTGGAACCGTACCGGGGTTACCATATATTCATGCGGGCCATTCCTCAGATCTTGGTTTCGCGTCCCAAGGCGAGGATTCTGATCGTCGGGGGCGACGGCGTCAGTTACGGCGCTCAGCCGCCGCAGGGCCGGACTTGGAAAGAAATCTTCCTCGATGAGGTAAAGGGGAAGATCGATCGAAGCCGCGTTCATTTCTTGGGGAAGATTCCCTATCAAATATTCACTCAGTTGCTGCAACTGTCGACCGTGCATGTCTATCTTACCTATCCTTTCGTGCTCTCCTGGAGCCTGTTGGAGGCCATGAGCGCGGGGTGCGCAATCGTGGCCAGCGACACGCTCCCTCTGCACGAGGCGATCCGTCACGACGAAACCGGACGGCTGGTGGATTTTTTCGATGCGCAAGGATTAGCCGACGAGGTATGCACGTTGCTGAACGAACCCGCAACGAGAGCCCGGCTGGGCACCCACGCCAGAAGGTTTGCGCAAGCAAACTACGACTTGACGACGGTGTGTTTGCCGCAACAGTTGAAGTGGGTGCAGGCGCTTGCGAAATAAACGAAGTCAAAACCTGATGCACTCGCAAATTCTCCAGGAACTCCAAAATCGACCGATTTGCGGGGTCGCTTTACCCTTCGGTTAAGGGAGATCGCCAGCTGTACGCGAAATTTGGACGTCGATTTTCCCAGACATCAGATTTTGAAAATTGGCTCGGACTATTTGCGAGTGCATCAAAACCTGTTCCTCACACGGAGGCACGGAGGACACGGAGGACACGGGGGAAGTCAAAACCCCAGTCGGTTTAAACCGAGACTCAAGATTTTGGTCTGGTTCTCTCCGTGTCCCCGTGCCTCCGTGTGAGTAATGGGTTTGGTTCGTTACGTGATCAGTACCGTTCTGAAAAGTCGCTGTTATGGGAGGTGTAAGAGTGAAAATTGGCATTATTTCAGGGTTTTACCCGAGAGAGCGATTCAATTCTCAAGTTAACCACCGGATCTATGCCGACATACACGGGTACTATCACGTTTTCAATTCGGCACCGGAAAAAGATAGACGGCTGTATTTTAGAAAAATCGAAACAATCCTTAGATACATGGATTTATTCGATTGGATATTCTGGATTGATGACGATGCCTATTTAACTGACTTATCCATACCATTGACTGCATTTTTGGATAAATTCGGCGACAAGGAATTGATTATCTGCAAAAGCCCCTCTACCAAAAAAATGTTTACTCTAATTTCATCCGGAAATTTTTTGCTTAAATCGTCGGCCAGATCGAAAAACTTTTTACGCAAAGTGTTGCAGACGGATCTGGAGACGGTGAGAAGATTTTGGAGAGAAGATTTCGGCATCTTCACCAACGGAGACCAAGATTGCCTGGTGTATCAGATGCTGACCAACCCGGAGTTTGGCGGCGGCTTTCACTCCGTCATCGATCACAACCATTTCAACAATCGAGACTTTGAATACAAATCCGAATTGACGGAGCATTTTCTCGTGCACTTCGCCGGTAACGCAAAAGAAGAGTCTAAAAGAGGATTCTGCAGCAGGTTGAAATGCAATAAATACATAGTACCGGATGCCTTGTTGGAAAAATACACTTTGGGCATTGATGCTCTGACATGATCAACCAAAACCGCAAAACCTTAACGCAGAGACGCGGAGGCGCAGAGACGCGGGGGAAAGGCAAAACAGGAAACAGGGTTAAACCAAATTTCGGGTTGAGTCTAACGCAGTTCCCTTGAGTTACTTTTCGTTTGTTTTTCTCAGCGTCCCTGCGTCTCCGCGTAATGCTTTTAGCAGCCGTCAGCATTCCCTGTTGAAACCTTCCCTGAATAAGAGTATTATCCGCCAGATTCTCATTGGGGGGCGCGCCCGCATGGTCGCCGGCCCCCGATTATTAGCCGTTTAACCTTAAAGAAGGAGCCCCGGCGCAGTCGGGTAGGACGTAACTATAATGAACGACTCAGGTTTTGTGTCTTTGCTGATGATAGCCAGGCACCATGGCATTGCCGTTGAAGAAGCTAAACTGCTGCATGAATTCGGTCGCAACCCTTTCACCTCGGATTTGATCCTCTTGGCCGCCAAGCGCCTGGGCATGACCGCCAAGCTGGTGGTGCAGCCCCCCGACCGCCTGGATAGGGCCCCGCTGCCGGCCATCGCCATCGACAAGGATGGGCAGTTCTTCATCGCTGTCCGCTTCGGCTTCGACCAGGGAGACAAGAACAAGCCCAGAATCGTGATTCAGCGCCCCGGCTCTCCCGATCTGGTGGTCATGGAACTCCCCGCCTTCCTGGAGATGTGGTCCGGCAAATTCATCTTCTGCGTCTCCAAGGCGACCTTTCTGAAGGAACTCGGCAAGTTCGACTTCAGCTGGTTCATCCCGGCCATCGTCAAGTACCGCAAACTGATGATAGAGGTGCTGGTGATCTCCCTGGTGATGCAGTTGATCGGCCTCGCCACGCCGCTGGGGTTCCAGGTGGTGATGGACAAGGTGCTGGTCAACCACGCTATGAAGACGCTGAACGTGATCGGCATCGGCCTTTTGGCCGCCACCCTCTTCGAAAACACCCTCTCCGGTATCCGCACCTGGGTTTTCGCCCGCACCAGCTCGAAGATCGACGTGGAGCTGGGAGCCCGGCTCTATCGCCACCTCCTTTCGCTTCCCATCGCCTATTTCCAGGCGCGCCGGGTGGGCGACTCGGTGGCGCGCGTGCGCGAATTGGAAAATATCCGCTCCTTTCTGACCGGCAACGCCATCACCCTGGTGCTGGACCTGGTCTTTTCGGTGGTGTTCGTCGTCGTCATGTTCATGTACAGCCCGCAACTCACCGTGCTGGTGCTCGCTTCGCTCCCCTTGTATTTCATCCTCTCCCTGGTGCTGACCCCCATTCTGCGGGAGCGCCTGAAGGAGAAGTTCGAAAGCGGCTCCAGAAACCAGGCCTTTCTGGTGGAGTCGATCAGCGGCATCGACACCATAAAGTCCATGGCCGTCGAGCCGCGCTGGGTCGACAACTGGGAAAAACAGCTCGCCAACTACGTCACCGCCGGCCTCAATTCGGTCAACATCGGCACCATCGCCAACATGGGGGTGACCACGGTCAGCAAGGCCGTCACCGTGGGCATCCTCTGGTTCGGCGCCGGGCAGGTGGTCGACGGGACGCTGAGCGTCGGCCAGTTGATCGCCTTCAACATGCTCTCGGGCCGGCTCACCGAGCCGATTCTGCGCATCGCTTCGCTCTGGAACAACTTCCAGCAGGTGGGGGTTTCCGTGGAGCGGCTCGGGGACATCCTGAACGCCCCGGGCGAGATCGCCAACAACAAGACCCGCATCCCGAGGCTCAACGGCTCCATCGAGTTCGACCAGGTATCCTTCCGTTACCATCCGGAAAACCCCGACGTGATCCGCTCCATCAACGTCAAGATCGAGCCCGGCCAGGTGATCGGCATCGTCGGCCGCTCCGGCTCGGGAAAAAGCACGCTCACCAAGCTGGTGCAGCGCCTGTACGCTTGCGACCGGGGCCGGGTGCTGATCGACGGCCAGGACATCTCCATTATCGACACCACTTCGCTGCGCCACCAGTTGGGCGTGGTGCTCCAGGAAAACCTGCTCTTCACCGGCACCATCCGCAACAACATCGCCCTGTCCAACCCGGCGCTCCCGATGGAGATGATCATCGAGGCGGCCAAGCTCGCCGGGGCGCACGAGTTCATCTGCGAGCTGCCGGAAGGGTACGACACCCGGGTGGGCGAGCACGGCACCGGCCTGTCGGGGGGGCAACGTCAGCGGATCGCCATCGCCCGCACCCTGATCAGCCAGCCGCGCATCCTGATTTTCGACGAGGCCACCAGCGCCCTGGACTACGAAAGCGAACAGATCATTCAGGAGAACATGCGCAAGATCTGCGCGGGGAGGACGGTGTTGATCATCGCCCACCGCCTCTCCGCGGTCCGCGAGGCCGACCGCATCCTGGTGATGGAGCGGGGCCAGATCGTGGAGGACGGGCCGCACGAGCAGCTGCTTAGGGAAAACGGTATTTACGCGCATCTGTACCAACTGCAGTTCGGCAAGTCAACCCCGTTTCAGGTGGTAACAACATGAGCATGAAGCACAAAATGGAGGCGCGCGCTTTTTTGCTGCGCCGTTACTGGCTGACGTTCTCTCACTACTGGAAGGATCGCAAAAAGTTGGGCGGGGACAACTTCAGGGAGGACGAGGCGGAATTCCTGCCGGCCGCCCTGGAAATCCAGGAGAAGCCGGTTTCCCCGACCCTGCGCTGGACCGCCAAGGTGCTCATGCTGCTGTTCGTCACCGGGCTTTGCTGGTCGGTGTTCGGCCGCATGGATATCGTAGTCAACCTGAGCGGCGAGATCATCCCGCATGAACGCACCAAGGCGATAGCCTCGGTGGAAGTGGCCAGCGTCACTGCGCTGCATGTCGTGGAGGGGCAGTCGGTCAAAAAGGGGGACCTGCTGGTAGAGTTGGACGCCAGCGCCACCGACGCCGAGCACGACAAGGCGCAAAGCGGGGTAATGGAGGCAAGGCTGCAGATAGCGCGCTCGCGGGCGATGGTCGCGGCGGTCGACAGCCGCGTGCCGCCGGTACTCCGTGCCGTCGAGGGAGTGCCGGCGCAGAAGCTGGCCGAGGCGCAGGGGCATCTGGATGGACAATTTAGCGATTTCATGGCCAAGCTGCAGCGCACCGAAGGGGAGATCGCCCGCTATGCCGGGGCCTTGCCGCTGGCGGCGCAGCGCGCGCAGGACTACAAGGAGCTTGCCAAGAACCACGACGTCCCCATGCACAGTTACCTGGAAAAGGAGCAGGCGCGGGTGGACCTGGAGGGGCAGCTCAACGACGCCAAGAACCAGCGTGCGTCCGTGATCGCAGAAGCCCGACGCATCGCCAGCGACGCCGAGGTCGAGGCCGACAAGATCCTGGGCGGGTCCAGGCAGGACGTGGCGCGCACCGCGGCTCACAGCCGGTTGTTGAAACTCACCGCGCCGGTTGACGGGACGGTGCAGCAATTGGTCGTGCACACCGTGGGTGGGGTGGTGCCGGCCGCCCAGGAACTGATGAAGATCGTCCCCAAGGAGCACGTGATCGAAGTTGAAGCGATGATGGAGAACAAGGACGTCGGCTTCGTCAAGGAAGGGCAGACGGCGGCGGTGAAGATCGACACCTACGAGTACACCAAGTACGGGGTCATTCCCGGTAGAGTGGTGCACGTGTCGCACGATGCCATCAAGGACGAGAAAAGAGGGCTGCTCTACTCGGTCATCGTGGCGCTCGACAAGTCCACCATTTCGGTGGGCGGACAGCAAATGCCGCTCACCACGGGGATGTCGGTCAAGGCGGACATCAAGACCGGCACCCGCCGGGTGATCGAGTACTTCCTGAGCCCGCTGCTGCAGCACAAATCGGAGAGCCTCAATGAGCGCTAAACTGCGGCGGACAGTCGCATCGTTCCTGGCCGCGGCGCTGCTCTGCGGGCCGGCCGCGGCGCAGGCTCGGGATTTTCCGTACCTTTTCGCTGACCCTTTGCGCACCATGCCCGCCGTAGTGGAGAAGGGGGTGATCCTGCCGGGCGACGCGGCCCCCTTTTCCGGAGCGCTCAAACAGGATTTTTCCCGCCCGCTCGCCTTGAGCGAGGCGGTGGACCTGGCGCTGTCAAACAACCCGAGGATCAAATCGGCCTGGGCCGACATCAAGATTCAGGCCGGGGCGATCGGTGAGGCCTATGCCGCCTATTTCCCGACGGTGAGCGCCACCACCAACTGGACCCTGGACGACGTCTATACGCCCGGCTTGACGACCGAAACCACCGGCTACAACAACCAGGCGTCGTTGTCCTGGCGGATTTTCGACTTCGGGAGTCGCCCCGCCGGCCGGCACGCCGCCGAGAACCTTTTGGTTGCGGCTCTGGCCAGTCACGAGGCCGCACTCCAGGACGCCTTGACCGGGGTGATACAGGCATATTTCGACGCCGTGACTACCGGCGCCGCGGTCACCGCCAAGACAAAGGGGGAGGAAATCGCCAAAGAGACCCTGACCTCGGCGAAAAGCCGCGAGGCCAAGGGGGTTGTTTCCAAGTCCGACACCTTGCGGGCTGCGACCTCGCTGGCGAGAGCCTCACTGGACAAGAACCGCGCCTACGGCGAGCATCAGAAAGCCTTGGCGGTGTTGAAGCGCGTGATCGGGGTGCCTGGAGAGACGGAGCTGTCGCTGCCGCAAGATCTCGGCGTCTACAACGGACCGCAGAGCAAGGCGTTGCGGCTCTGGCTCGAAGAGGCCCAAAAGAGCCATCCGGCCATCGTGGCCGCCAGAAAGCAGCTGGAGGCCGCCAAGCAGCAGGTGATCGTCACCAGGGCCGCCGGCCTGCCGACCGTGAACCTGTCGGCGAACTATTATCAGAACACCCGCCCGGCCCAGGCCGTAGTCAAGGATTCCTCGGAAACCACGGTGATGATAGGCATAACCTTTCCGCTCTTCGACGGCTTCGCCTCCACCTACAAGCTGCGCGGCGCGCAGGCGCAGGTCGAGAAAAAGCAGGCCGGGTTGGAGGACATCGAGCAGCAGGTGGCGATGGGGGTGACCAAGGCCTACGCCGACGCCACCTCGTCGCTGAGCAACCTGGAGTCGTCCGCGGCGCTGCTCGAGGCGGCGCAGAGCGCGTTGGCCGTGTCCCAGCGCAAGTACGACAAGGGCGCGGCCGACATCACCGAGGTACTCGGCACGCAGTCCGACCTGGTGGACGCCTGGAACCAGAGGGTGCGCGCCCTGGCCGAGTGGCATTCGGCGCGGCTGCAACTGCTGGCCAACGTCGGCAAGATGGGTAGAACCGCTGTCGCTGATTAAAACAGGGATAAAGTCAAAAACGTTTAACAGGGATAAAAATGATACAGGGGATAACTACACAGTCAAAAACTTTTAACAGGGATCAAGACGATACAGGGGATAACTACAATACCAGGCTTAGGCTTTTGGTTTAACCAAATCTTTTGAATCTTGTTTAGAAGGTTTGTTTGGTTGGTTTAACCAAAAAGTTTTTGAGCCTTAAAGCCTGGATTGATTTATCCCTTGTATTCCTTTTATCCTTGTTCGGATAAGCCTTTGTTTTAGTTTAGTTTGGTTCATCCCCTGTATTCGTTTTATCCCTGTTAAATGCCTTTCAGTCTTTTTGTGTTGTATTTAATGTCAGGTGGAAAATGCCATGAAAAACTTGTCGCTTGCGTTACTCGCCCTGTTGATGCTGTCGCTTGTCGGATGCGGAACGAATTCGTTCACCCCGCCTCCGGGGTTCTCTGTCACGGCGCGTTCGGCCAATATCTTGTTGACCTGGAAACCGATCTCGAACACGCTGGGTTACAACGTGTACCGCTCCACCGTTTCGGGGCCGCTATCCTCCAAGGCTCGCATCGCCACCGGCTTGTCGCTAACGACTTTCGTGGACACCGGCGCTACGCCGGGGGTGACTTACTTTTATCAGGTGACCGGCTTCAACGCTGCGGGCGACTCCTCGCCCTCACCGGAAATCTCCGCAACCATTAAGGCCGCTCCCGTCGCCGACGTCCTCTTGGGCGGCGAGTTGCAAGGCGCGCCGCTTTCCTTGTCCTTCAACGTCTCGACGCTTGCAGGTAGCGGCGCCTCGGGCGCCGCCGACGGCACGGGGAGCGCCGCTTCGTTCTCTTTTCCGGCCGGCATCGCCACCGACGGCAAAAATCTCTTTGTCGCCGACACCTTCGGCAATACCATCAGAAAGGTGGTCATCGCCACCGGAGCGGTGACGACGCTGGCGGGCGCCTCCGCAAGCGGCAGCCTCGACGGCATCGGCACGGCGGCGCGCTTCAATACCCCCTACGGCATCACCATCGCCAACGACGGCAGCGCGCTCTATATCTCCGACTTCGCCAATAACTCGATCCGCAGCCTGGACCTTGCCACCGGGACGGTCGCCACCCTGGCGGGGGCCACCACCGCCGGCAGCAGCGATGGCATCGGCGCGGCGGCAAGCTTCAAAGGCCCCCGCGGCATAACTACCGACGGCGCCAACCTCTATGTGGCCGACTCCGGGAATCACGCGGTCAGAAAAATCGTGATCGCGACCCGCGTGGTGACCACCCTGGCCGGCTCCGCCGCCACTTCCGGCACGGCCGACAACAACGGCACCTCGGCCACCTTCAACACCCCGGACGGTATCGCCACCGACGGCACTTCCCTTTATCTGGCCGATTCGGCGGCTAATAACGTGCGCAGGATCAACATCGCCTCGCAGGCGGTCACCACCATGGCCGGTTCGACTTCGGCCGGCGCGGCCAACGGCGTCGGCACCGCCGCCACCTTCAACGCCCCGTCCGGCATTACCACCGACGGTACTACCCTGTACGTGGCCGACTCGAAAAACAACCTGGTCCGCACCATCGACATCGTCAGCGGAGCGGTGGCCACGGTTGCCGGCTCGGGGTCCGCGGGCCACGCCGACGGCATCGGCGCCGCCGCCACTTTTTCTCAGCCCACCGGCATCACTACGGACGGCATCGGTCTTTTCATCGCCGACTTCGCCAACTCTTCGATCCGCGAAATCATTTGATAAGCGGATGATGGTGCAACTGCAAAAGGCGTTAGCCACGGAGAAAATCTGAGGCAATTCTGAGAAATCTTGGGGTAACCAGAGTCTAGGTTCCTCAGATAGGCTCAGATTTTCTCCGTGGCTAACGATTTTGGATTTTAAATCATGATTGATACCGGAGTCGTCCATGAATAATTTCAATCGGGCAGTGATGGCCTCATGCCCTGGCATATTGAAGCTCTCTTTGATCGCGGTCGTCTTTCTGCTGGCGGCGCAACTCGCCGCGGGAGAGGCCAACGCCGGCAGCGCTTCCGGCATCGTGGCCCCTGGCAGGGCCGATTTCATCGCCTCGCCCTTGACTTTCAGGACCATCCAGACCACCACCGAGGCGGACAACGCGGCCTTGTTCGCCGACCAGACGGCCAACGCTCTGCGGGTTCGAACCGGCCTGGATACCTACCTCGGCAGAAAAATCCAACTGTACGACGTGCCGGTGCTGGTCGCCTTCAATCCGGACATGCAGGTGCAACTGAACGTACCGCTGGTCACGGCCTCCAGCAGTTCCTTTCCCGTCGGCGGCGGGACCGAAACCGGCATCGGCGACGCCAGGCTCAGCTTCAAATTCCGGACCGATATCGAGAGCCCGCTGGAAAGCTACTACATCTTCACCCTCAAGCTCCCCACGGGAAATCAGGACCTGGGATTGGGAACGGGATCGTACGACCTGGCCTTCACCCACAAGTCGATCGCCACCTTCGGCAGCTACCGGACCACCTTCATGGCCGGCGTTACGCTGCCGCTGGGGAGCAAGGTGACCGTAGCGGGGGACAGCGTCGACTACGCCCCGACCGTCGCTTACATGGTGGCGACGGAGCGCGACTCTTCGAGGAAGGGCCTCCATTACTGCCTGAAGGCCGCCGGGTTTCACGCCTTCACCACTAAGGTCAATACGGTGAGCCAACATAACGGCCTGACGACTCTCGACATAATTCCGGAAGTGAGCTACCAGCTCTCGACCAAAAGGAGCGTGCGAGGCGGGCTGATCCTGCCGCTGATCACCTCCTACGACCTGCCCGGCGCCTCCAACACTCGGGCCCCGTCGCTTAACCTCGCTTTCTTCCAGAGCTTTTAGCGCTCGATGAAAAGGGCGCTGCGGGAGTTGATCAGAAGCCTTCCCTTGATGGGGCGCGGCTTCGCCCTGGTCTGGCAGGCCGCCCGAGGCTGGACGGTGGCCTGGGGCATACTGCTGCTGCTCCAGGGATTGATGCCGGCTGCGCTGGTCTATCTCACCAGACTTACCGTCAACCTCCTTGCCGGCCTCCCTGCCGGGAAAAACCCGCAAGCCGCCTTTAGCTCCGTCTGGCCCCCTATTCTCTGTATCGGCCTGCTCTGGATCGCCGGCCAGCTTATCTCAAGTCTGGTCTCCTGGGTGCGGGCGGCGCAAGCCGAACTGGTTCAGGACCATATCCAGACCTTGATCCACGAACAAGCCCTGCGGCTCGACCTTTCCTTCTACGAGGATCCCGATTCCTACGATCTGCTGCACCGGGCGCGGGTCGACGCCATCTCCCAACCTATCGCCCTCCTGGAGGCAAGCGGCAACGTCATGCAGAGCAGCTTGACGCTGGTCGTTCTCGCCCTGATGCTGGCGAGTTACGCGCCCTGGCTCCCCTTTCTGCTGGTCGGCAGCGCGCTCCCGGGTCTTTGGACCGTCGGCCGTTACGTGCTGCGCGAGCACCAGTGGCGTGTTCGCAATACCGCCAACGAGCGCCGCACCCGCTACTACGACTGGATGTTGACCGAACGCGGAAGCGCCATGGAACTGCGTCTGTTCGATCTCGGGCCGTATCATCGGGAGGCCTTCCAGCGGTTGCGGAAGCTTTTGCGCGGCGGCCGGCTGGCTTTGGCCAAGGACGAGATGAAGGCGGAGCTGGCGGCCGGAAGCGTCGCCTGGCTGGGGGCGCTTGCCGGCATGGGGTGGATGCTGTCGCGCGCGGCGCAGGGGATGGCGCGGCTGGGGGATCTGGTGCTCTGCTACCAGGCGTTTCAGCAGGGGCAACGGCTGTTGCGCTCCTTGCTGGAAAGCGCCGGCCGCATCTACCGAAGCTCTCTCTTCCTGGAAAACCTGTTTCAATTTCTCGCCGTGCAACCCCAAATCGTCAACGCGTCCGAGCCGACCCCGCTCTCGTTTCCCCTGCGAAGCGGCATCCGCTTCGAGCGGGTCACCTTCGGGTATCCCGGCAGCGAACTGAACGCTTTGAGCGATTTTTCGCTGAGCTTGCCGGCCGGCCGGGTGACAGCCATCGTCGGCCACAACGGCGCCGGGAAAAGCACCTTGGTGAAGCTGCTCTGCCGGTTTTACGATCCGCAGCAGGGGCGGGTGCT
>CAIYDQ010000237.1 GCA_903925075.1 uncultured Geobacter sp. | reverse complement strand
GTGGTTGGAAGTAAAAGGCAACGCCATGCTCAGTATTCGCTGTGCAATCTACAACGGAACATTCGAGCAGGTTTTCAAACAATACGTCGCGGCAAAAAGCCGTACGGAAAAAACTCAGTGACAAACGGGGAATGCTCCCTTCCTTGATAGCCTCACTTCATGACGTGCCTCTTCATCCATTATGACTTGCGGCTCGCTTTCAAACAAAACTAAAAACTATATTAACAGGGCGGGAACTGTCCCTTTTCCACCGTTGCCAGTGCCTGGTTTTAGCTATGACAGAAAAACACTCGGTGAATAAAAATATTAAAACACTTGTAGTTAAATGGATATCTGTGGTATATGCAGGCCTAATGAAAGTTCCCCCCCGGCAACACGCAGGGGGAAAGCGCTATAGCTGCGCCTATTTTGGAGGCCTCGATTCGAGTCTCATTATCGCCGGTCAATTTAGTTTAGTCCCTTTTCATATGCCTTTCGGCATTGTGTATACAACCTTAATTAACTGAATTCTTTGTCTTCTTTATATTTACGCAGCTGCACCCAGGAGGGTAATTTATGTCCAGTCTTACCGAAGTACTCTTTGTCGATCAGTCTCTTTCCGATGCCGATATTTCAGACATTCTCTCCGGCCTGTCGCCGGAGGTCGAGGTGGTCCGCCTCGATACTTCTTCCCCCGGCCTGACTCAGATCGACAATTACCTTCAGGGGCGCAGCGACATCGACGCCATCCACATCGTGAGCCACGGCTCCGAAGGCGAATTCACCATCGGCAACTCGGTCGTCGACCAATCGACGCTGGTCGAGCAGGCGGCGACGCTCGCGGACATCGGCTCGCACCCCTCCGCCAACGCCGACATCCTGCTCTACGGCTGCGACATCGCCGCCGGCTCGGTGGGCGAGACTTTCATCAACGCGTTGGCCCAGGCGACCGGCGCCGACGTGGCGGCCTCCACCGACGCGACCGGCGCGGCAAGCCTGGGCGGCAACTGGACGCTGGAAGCTCAGACCGGCACCATCGAGGCCCCGGTGCTGATCAACCCCAAGAGCGCCGAGTTGTTCCAGGGGCTGCTTTCGGCGCCCGCAAACGCCGGCTTCGAAAGCGGCCTGACCGGCTGGACGAACAACGACGCCGCCATCAGCACGAGCACGTCTCTCAACCCGGCTTCGGGTTACTCCTGGGTCATAAAGCCGTACGGCACCCAAATGGCCGCCCTTACGCCGAGCGGCTCCGGCAGCGAATTCGCCAGCGGGGTAAACGGCCACAGCCTGCTCACCGAAATGGGGGTGGGAACCGCCGGCGCTTCCTACATCACGGCCCACTTCACGGGAAGCTACCAACCGACGGACGTAGCCTATGTCTACGAAACCGTTACTTTGGCGGCCGGCGAACAATTCTCCATGGCATGGAACTACGTATCAACCGATTACGTGCCGTGGAACGACGGCTCCATCACCACCTTCGTCAATACCACCACCCCGACCGATACCTCGATGCAGATCGCGGTGGGCGCGACCGCCTCCACGAACGCCAGCTACGGCCAGGTGGCGATCCTGGGCGCCACGAACACCAACACCGGCAACTTCACGACCGGGAGCTACGGCTCCACGGGGTGGCAATTGGTCTGGTTCACGGCCGGTCAGGCGGGCACCTACAAGGTCGGCTTCGCCGTCTTCAACTGCGGCGACACCTACCTCAACCCGTGGCTGTTCGTCGATCAGGCCCAGGGCGTAACGACCAAGAACGGCACCACCTTCGGCCCGGTGCCTGACACCAGTACCCTCCCACCGGCCAACCCCGTCACTGGCAGCCCGACCAACAACGCGCCGGTCTTCTCGAACCCGGGGTGGGACGCCTCCACTCCCACCTTCACCACGCCGGTGAGCAACAACGGCTCCACCACGGCGACCATCACCGATACCGCCGGGGACGATTCCTTCGGCGTGGTGAACGGGCACCTGGTCGCCAACGACCCGGATGCCGGCGACACCAAAACCTACGGCATATCGGGCGGCTCGGGAAGCGGGACCATCACCAAAACCTCCACCTACGGAACGCTCTCCCTCAACGCCAGCACCGGCGTCTTCACCTACACCCCCATCAACTCAGCCGTCCAGGCCTTGAAAACGACGGTCACCGACAGTTTCACGGTCACTGTTACCGACGGCAAAGTCGCCTCCCCCATCACCCAGGTAATCAACTTCTCCCTGGTCGGCGCCAACGACACGACCGCTTTCTCCGGCCCGGTCGCCGCAAGTCTGACCGAAGATTCCGGGCCCGGAACCTACGTAGCCACCGGCACGATCACCGCGACCGACCGCGACACCGGGGACGCAGCGATAACGGCGTCTAACCAGAGCGGCATTTACGGCACGTTCTCGGTCACGAGCGGTGGCGCTTGGACCTATACCCTCGCCAACAGCAGCGCCGCGGTGCAGAGCCTCAACGGCGGTGTTACGGCTACCGACACTTTCAGCGTACACACCGCCGGCGGCACGAACCAGGCGGTCACCATCACCGTCCACGGCACGGACGATCGCCCGTCGTGGACGACCGGGACGACCGATCAACCGATGCTGACCCTGCCGGAGGACGCGATTCAGGGCGACGCGGCCTGCCCGACCGTCACTCAGCTGTTCGCGACCAAATTCATCGATCCCGATACCGGGGCGAGCCTTGGCGGCGTCGTCGTTTCCGCCAACACCGCGGCGCCAAGCGAAGGCGCTTGGTGGTTCAAAGTCGGGGGCAGTGCCTGGACGGCGGTTCCGACCGACCTTAGCGGCGGCGGTTTGGCCTTGTCCGCGGCCACGCAGCTCAAATTCGTGCCGGCGGCCAACTATCACGGCAACCCCGGCGGCCTGACGGTGTACGCGGCCGACGATCAATATGCCGGCGGTTTTTCGGCCGGCACCACCCCGCACCTGGTCGATAAGACTCAGCTCGGGGTGTCTCTCGCCTCGATCGCCTTGAACATCGTCATCGACTCGGTGAACGATGCGCCGGTGTTCAGCAGCGGCTCTCCGACGCTGACGGTAACCGACACTTCGGCCTACGACACCTTCCTCGCGCAGACCGGAACGGTAACGGCGACCGACGCAGACATCACCGTAGGCATCGCCCCTCTGGACACCATTTCCTACTCGATAGAAGGGGGAGCGCAGGGAAGCGGCTCCGAGACGGGATTCAGCGTCCTGCAGGGCGTTTACGGCAGGCTGAAAATCGACGAGGCCACCGGCGCCTACACCTATACGCCGACCGCCACCGCAGCCATCAATGCGCTGGGCGCGTCCGACCATCCCGTGGAAACCTTCGACCTGGTGGTAACCGACAATCACGGCGCCAGCAGCATCCTGCCGCTGACCGTGACGCTCAACGGAGCCAACGACGCTCCTTTGGGTGGGGTCACCATCACCGGCTCGAAGACCCAGGGGCAGACGCTTACCGCCAACATCGGCACGATCACCGACGCCGACGGCCTCGGCGGCTTCAACTATGTCTGGAAGGCCGGCGGCACCGCGATTCCCGGCGCGACCGGCAGCAGCCTGGTATTGACGGAAGCCCAGGTCGGCCAGTCCATCACGGTCGTCGCCAGCTACACCGACGGCAAAGGCACGGTCGAAACCTTGACCAGCGCCGCCACAACGGCGGTTGCCAACGTGAACGATCTTCCCACCGGCAACGTCTACATCACCGGCAACGCGACGGAAGGACAGACCCTCACCGCGAACACGGGGAGCATCGCAGACGCCGACGGCCTGGGCGCGTTCAGCTATCAGTGGTCCGCCGACGGCGCGCCCATTGTCGGCGCCACCTCCGCCACCTTTGCGCCGACCGCTTTAGAGGTCGGCAAATCCCTCACGGTCAGCGCGAGTTACACGGACGGCCACGGCACGCCGGAGAGCCTGACCAGCGACGCGACCGTGACGGTAGCCGACTTCAACCATCTTCCCGGCGGCGCCGTCACCATCTCCGGCAATGCGACTCAGGGGCAGATGCTGACCGCAGTGACCGGAACCATCACCGACGCCGACGGCTTGGGGACGTTCAGCTACCAATGGCGCTCGGACGGCCAGGACATCGCAGGCGCCACCGGGAGCAGCTTCACCCCGAGCGAGGCCCAGGTAGGCCACTCGGTCGCCGTGGTAGCCAGTTACATCGACGGCAACGGCGTGCATGAGAGCCTGATCAGCGCCACGGTTTCGATAG
>CAIYDQ010000236.1 GCA_903925075.1 uncultured Geobacter sp. | reverse complement strand
TTGAAGGCTCGTCCACCGTTGCAGGATAGGTTGAAAGCTCGCCGATTCGTCGCGGCTCGAAAGCCTCTCCACCTGTTTGGACTCCAGACCCCACCGACGAATCGGCTGGCCTATCCGCATCTTTTGTGATATTTAATGCTGTCCATCCCGCTGCAGGGGCGCGCTAACAAGCGCCTACCTGATCCCTCGGGCGGCTTTGACGACTATCACACACGGCGCTGGGCGCCGACAGGAGAATGAACGCATGCCGGTAACCGTAAACAGCTCGCATCCATCCAAGCGAATCTCCTCTCTGCTGGCGACGGCCGCGCTTGCCTTGACCTTGGTCTCCTGCGCCGGCACCCCGCGCGTCAGCTCGCTTCTGGCGGAACGCCCCCGGGACGTGGGCTGCCGCACCGAGCTGAAAAGCGAGCTGTCCAGCATCAATGTCGCGATCTCCGCCTCCGCCGGCGAGCTGAGCGATATGTTGAACCGTCTGATCGGCAAGGAGCTTTACAAGGGCGCCACCAAGACCAGCGGGGTCAGCGCCTCCATCCTCAGAAACGGGCCGATCGTGGTCAGGGCGGCCGACAACTTCCTCTATCTCAGCATCCCGATCTCGATGCGGCTCAGCTACGGCATCTTCGAAAGTCCGGCTGCCGCCACCACGCTCAAGTTCAAGCTGAGCCCGAAGATCACCCCCGACTGGAAGTTGAACGTCGAGGTCTACTACACGGGGCTCAGCGAATCGCTGGTGCAGGAGATGGGCATCGGCCCGATCTCCATCAAGCCGCGCAGCATCGTCGACGGCATCACCAATCCGGTGCAGCGTACCCTTTCGGAGTTGATCGGCGCCAAGCTCAACGAGAAGTTCCCGCTGAAGGCGCAACTGGCCAAGGTCTGGAACTCCGCGTACAAGCCGATCCTTTTGGACAAAAAGTACAACGCCTGGCTGAAATTGACCCCGCGCGAACTGTTGCTCTACCCGCTGAGCGCCCAAAACAACCAATTGAAGCTGAGCGTGGGCTTGAGGTCGTTCGCCGAACTGGTCGTGGGGCCGGAACCGCTTCCCTCCAAGGTCGCGCCGCTCCCCAACCTGACGCTGGTGGGGGCGCCTGACAACAGCTTCCGCATCGCGCTCAACACCGATCTCTTCTACAAGGACATCCTGGCCATCGCCTCGCCGCTGTTGCTCGGCAAGGAGCTGGGGAGCGACGGCAAAAGCGTGGTGCTGAAAGAGCTGGAGCTCTACGGCAACGGGGAGCGTCTGGTGGTGCGGGTGGTCACGACCGGCTCGCTGGAGGGTGTCTTTTACCTGGCCTGCAAGCCGGTGTTCAACCCGCTCACCAACGTCTTCTCGGTGGAGGACCTGGACTTCGACATGCAGTCCAAAAGCATCCTGCTGCAATCGGCCGACTGGTTCCTGCACGGCACCATCAGGAACGCCATCAAGGAAAAGCTGAACATGGACTTGAGCCCGCGGCTGGCGCAGGCCCGCGAGATGGCCGGCAAGGCGGTGGCGCGGGTGAGTCTGGCCGACAACGTCTTTCTCGCCGGCAACGTCAAGAGCCTCAAGCTCAACGACGTGATGGTGCAAAAGGACAAGATCTCGATCCAGGTTTACACCGAAGGGGAGAGCGCGATCCTCTTTCATTGACCGCGGCCAGCTCATGACCATGCTCTTCTGGCTAGCCGTTGCGGCGCTCGTGCTTACCGTGCTCTCGGCCTTGGATCTGTTCATCGGCAACCGATCGGTTCGCCCCCTGGCCGAGACCTCGCCCGAGCTGGATGCCGATGCGCCGCGGGTATCCATCGTCATCGCCGCGCGCAACGAACAGCGCAACCTGCGGGAGGCCCTGCAGTCGTTGCTGCTGCTCTCCTATCCCAATTACGAACTGATCGCCGTCAACGACCGTTCCGAGGACGACACCGGCGCCATACTGGACCAGCTGGCGGGCCGGCAGAACCGACTGAAGGTGATCCACGTGGACGCCCTCCCCGCGGGGTGGCTCGGCAAGAACCACGCCCTTTGGATCGGCGCCAAAAGGGCCACCGGCGAACTGCTGCTGTTCACCGACGCCGACATCGTCATGGAGCCTTCGGTCCTTAACCGCGCGGTCAACTTCCTCGAGAGCCACCTGCTGGACCATTTGGCGGCAACCCCCTCGGTACGCATGCCGAGCACCTTCCTGGGCATGTTCGGCGCCTCCTTCATCATCTACTTCTCCCTGTTCTCGCGTCCCTGGAAGGCGAAGGATCCCAAAAGCCGCTGCCATATCGGCATCGGCGCCTTCAACCTGCTGAGGGCGTCGGCGTACCGGCAGGTGGGGGGACACGAGACCATCCGGCTGCGGCCCGACGACGACATCAAGCTCGGCAAGCTGATCAAAAAGGCGCAGCTGCGCCAGGATGTGACCTATGCGCCCGACTTCCTGGCGGTGGAATGGTATGCCACGCTGGGAGAGGCGATCAGGGGGCTGGAGAAAAACGCCTTCGCCGGCGCCGATTACAGCATCCCGCTGGTGCTGACGGGGGTGCTCTTTCACCTTGCCTGCAGCGTCTGGCCTTTTGCCGCCGTCTTCCTGACCCGGGGCGTCACCCGCGGCCTCTACCTGGTCGTGGTCGTCCTGGTGCTGGCCATGTTCGCCGACAGCGCCCGTTTCCATCGGGCGCGCCCCTGGTATGCCCTGGGCTATCCCCTTACCTCCGCTTTGTTCGTCTTCATACTGGTGCGCACCATGACCCTGAATCTCCTTCAGGGGGGCATCTACTGGCGCGGCACCTTTTATCCCCTCGAAGAATTGAAGCGCAACCGCATCTAAGGCCCAAGCTTTCGCCGCAATGCGGTCCGGCTCCGGGTGCGGGGAGCGTGCAGCCGCACGCCCATCTTCTCGACCGGGGCTTCCGCTTCGCCGGAGCGGCGCCGCGCTGCGTTAATTAAACAAATAATTTCCAATCAGGTAAAAATCAACCGTTGTACTATTTTCACAAAATGTGCTAAAGAGTGTATACGGATTAACTCTTAGCCGGGCCAGATGCCCTGAGGGGTACGGAGTCGGTTGCCGGAAAACGGGCAAAGAATAAAGGACACCTATGAAAATGAAATTGGCGTTCAAGATTTTCTGCATAATCGGCGTAACGCTTTTTATCGGCTTCAGCGTCTTGGGGATCACCTCCCTTTGGCTGAGCATCGACTCGACCATGCGCCTGCAGTCCTCCGCGGCGCAGGGGATCTCGACGGTGGTCAGGCAGACCGTCGAGCAATTGATGATGAAGGGGGATTCCAGCTCGCTCGCAGGCTATGTCCAGCAGCTAAAGGGCAAGAAGGCGGTGCTGGATCTGGCGATCTACGGCAAAGAAGGGAAGCTCCCCGGAGGGGCCGCGGCCGAGCCGCTGGTAATGGACGCTTTCAAGAGCGGCAAGCAGGTTTCCTTCAAACGGGAGACCAACGGGGTACATTCCCTGGTCAACGTCATCCCGCTCCCCAACGAGCAACGATGCAAGAGCTGCCACAGCGAAACGGGCTACACCGGCGCCATCATGCTCACCACCTCGATGGAGGAAGGGTACGACAGCGCCAAGCAGCTGGTGATCCTTTTGTGCGGGCTGGGCGGCGTCTGCTTCCTGCTGATCGTGGGCGGCATGTACCTGTTTTTCAGGCTCACCATCGTCAAGAACCTGGTCAGCGTTTCGGAGAGCATCCAGACCCTCTCCCGAGGCGAAGGGGACCTGACCACCGTGATCCCGGTGAAGTCGAACGACGAAATCGGCATGCTGACCCAAGGGGTGAACGACCTGGTGGCCAAGCTCAGGGAGATCATCTCCGAACTTTACGGGCAGGCCGGACACGTGGCCATTTCTTCCTGTCGGACCATGAGCGGCGTCGAGCAGCTGGCGGCCGCGGTGGCGGAACAAAAGGAGCTCTCCACGTCGGTGGCGATCGCTTCCGAGGAGATCTCGGCGACGCTGGACGAGGTGGCCCATACCACGAGCAAGGCGTCGAACCTCTCCAAGCAGGTGGACGTGGCGGCCGCCCAAGGGCGCAAGGTGGTCAGCGAGACGGCCGAGAGCATGGCGCTGATCCGGGCCGGCGTCGAGGAGACGCTGAAGGTCATGCACCGCCTGGAAAGCTCCTCGGTCCAGATCGGCGAGATCATCGGCCTGATCGAGGACGTGGCGGACCAGACCAACCTCTTGGCGCTGAACGCCGCCATCGAGGCGGCGCGGGCCGGAGACGCGGGGAGGGGCTTCGCCGTGGTGGCCAACGAGGTGAAGATGCTTTCCGGCAAGACCTCCGCCTCCACCCAGCAGATCGGCGCCATCATAAAAACCATTCAAAACGACATCCGCGAGGCGACGGAGTCGATCGCGCAGGAGAGAGGGCGCGTGGAGGCAGGCATCGACAAGTCCGACCGGGCCAGCGAGCAGATCGCGGTGATCACGCAGCTCGCCTCGGAATCGAGCGACATGATCATCGCCATCGCCAACGCCACCGAGGAGCAAAGCGCCACCACCGCGCAAATCTCGCAGAAGATCCACCAGGTCTCCGAGACCGCCACCGAGATCCAGACGCAGATGGAGCATTCGGTGGTGACCTTCAGCGAACTGACCCTGACCGCGGAGAAGATCTATTCCACCGTGGGCAAGTTCAAGGTCGGCAACCACCACGATTTGATCAAGGGCTTTCTGACCGAGCAGCGCGACAAGGCGGTGGCCGCCCTGGAAAGCGCCATCAAGAGCGGCAGGATCACCTTGGAGGCGCTGTTCAGCAACGATTACCGGCCGATACCCAACACCACGCCCCAGAAATACTCGACCCAGTTCGACCGGCTGTTCGACGAGATCATCTCTCCCATCCAGGAGGCGGTCATCGGCAAGGACAGCTCCATGTACTACGCCATTTGCGTGGATCGCTCGGGATACGTGCCGTCGCACAACCTGCGCTACAGCAAGCCCTTGACCGGCGACGTGATGAAAGACAAGGACAACAACCGGACCAAGCGGATATTCAACGACCGGACCGGTATCCGCTGCGCGACCAACGAAGAGTCGTTCCTGCTGCAGACCTACCAGCGCGACACCGGCGAGGTGATGAACGACATGTCGACCCCGCTCTATTTTCACGGCAAGCATTGGGGCGGCGTCAGGATCGGGTACCGTACCGAGGATTGAGGGCGGGAGGCAGGCGGAGAGCTTCCGTAGGTCGCGTTGAGGTACGAAACGCGACGTCGCCACGGCGCCACGGCGGCAATGTCGCGTTTCACGATGAATCCGTTAAACACGACCTACGGATGCGCGAAGTTGCCAGCTGAGGTGGTGAATAGTTAGAAAGGAAAAAGGTACTCCGATAGTGAGATCGGAGTACCTTTTTCGCGTTTCAGTCGGGGAGGGGAGGGGGGACTGCTTCAGTGCCATGGTTCTTTAAATCAGCGCCTGGGGCGATCAAGGGGAGGGGGCCTTTTGCCAGCTCAGTAGCCGCGCACCACCACTTCCAGTTGGCCGTCGTTGGGACAGAAGATGAGGCCGTGCACCGGAACGTCCTTGGGGATGAGCGGACTGGTGCGGATCACCTCCACCACCCGCTCCACGTTCTCCTCGGGACAGGAAAAGGCCCCCAGCCAATGGGCCAGATCGGGGATCTTGGCGTCAACCGCCTCCAGGTCGATCCCCCTGGCCACCATCTTCTCCTTCAGGCCGCCGACGTCGACCGACGACATGCCGCAGTCCTTGTGGCCGATCACGAAGATCTCCTCCACCCCCAACAGGAAGACGGCGGCAACCAGGCTGCGCATCACGCCGCCGCTGGGGTCGACGATGGTGTTGCCGGCGTTCTTGATCACCTTGGCGTCGCCGCGCTTGATCCCCATCGCCGGCTCCAGAAAATCCACCAGCCGGGTGTCCATGCAGGTGAAGATGGCGAACTGCTTCTGGGGGTTCTTGGGCAGGGGGGGGAAGGCTCCCGGCCGCACGAACTTCTGATTGGTGCGCACGATGGCGTCCAGCAATTTCACGAAAAAACCTCCTCTTGCTTACCGCTATAGATTCTGCACGTCGACCACGGCGATGGCCGCCATGTTGACGATGTCGTGCACGTCGTCGCCGCGTTGCAGCACGTGCACCGGCTTGTTCATCCCCATCAGGATGGGGCCGACGGCCTCGGCGCCCCCCAGGCGATGCAGCAGTTTATAGCAAATGTTGCCCGAGTTCAAGTCCGGGAAGATCAGGATGTTGGCGGTGGTTTTCAGCTTGGAGAAGGTGAAGCCGTCCAAAAGCTCCGGCACCACGGCGGTGTCGGCCTGCATCTCTCCCTCCACCATCAGCTCCGGCGCCCGCTCCTTGACGATCTCCACCGCCCGTCTCACCTTCCTCGCCTGGGGATGGTTCACCGAGCCGAAGTTGGAGAAGGAGAGCATGGCGATGCGCGGCTCGATGTCCAGCATGCGCACCTTGTCGGCGGCCAGGATGGCGGTCTCGGCCAGCTCCTCGGCGGTCGGATCGATGGTGACGGTGGTGTCGGCCAGGAAGTACACCTCCTTCTTGAAGACCATCATGTAGAGGCCGTGCACGCTGGAGAGCCCCTGCTGCTTCCCCAGCACCTGCAAAGCCGGCCGGATGGTCTCGGGATAATGGGTGTCGATGCCGCCCAAAAGTGTGTCGGCGTGCCCCATGCGCACCATCATGGAGGCGAAATGGGAGCGGGATTTGCGCCGCAGGATGCGCAGGGCCTCCGATTTGGTCAGCCCCTTTCTCTGCCGCAACTGGTAGAGCTCCTCGGCGTAGGCGTCGGTATGCTCGTTGTCGGTCGGGTCGATGATGGGCACGTCCAGCTCCATCCCCATTTCCGCCATTTTCTGCTCGATCTTCTTCCTGTCGCCCACCAGCATCGGCTTGGCGATCCCTTCTTCCACCAGGGTCTGCGCCGCGCGCAGGATCTTCTCGTTGTCCCCCTCGGGAAAGACCACCTTTTTGGGGTCGCTCTTGGCCTTGTTGATGATCATGCGCATGATCTCTTTGGATTTGCCCTGCGAGCTCTCCAACTGCTCGACGTACTTGGCCATGTCCGCGATCGGCTGGCGGGAGACGCCGGTGTCCATGGCCGCCTGGGCGATTGCCGGCGCCACGTGCAGCAGCACGCGCGGGTCGAAGGGCTTGGGGATGATGTAGTTCCTGCCGAAGGCGAACTTCTCGTTGCCGTAGGCGCGGCTCACCGAATCGGGCACCTCTTCGCGGGCGAGCCTGGCCAGCGCGTGCACGGCCGCCAGTTTCATCTCCTCGTTTATGCAGCTGGCGCGCGAGTCGAGCGCGCCGCGGAAGATGAAGGGGAAGCCGAGCACGTTGTTGACCTGGTTGGGATAGTCGGAGCGGCCGGTGGCCATGATCACGTCGCCGCGCACCGCGTGGGCCGCCTCCGGCGAGATCTCAGGCGAGGGGTTGGCCATGGCGAAGATGATCGGGTTGGCGGCCATGCTCCTGACCATCTCCGGGGTGAAGGCCCCCTCGGCGGAGAGTCCGAAGAGCACGTCTGCGCCCACCGCGGCTTCCTCCAGGGTGCGAAACGGGGTGTCGGCTGCGAAGAGCGCCTTGTAGGGGTTCATCCCCTCGACGCGCCCCTGGTAGATGACCCCCTTTGTGTCGCACATGATCATGTTGTTGGGCTTCACCCCCAGGGCGATGGCGAGCTTGGCGCAGGAGTTGGCCGCGGCGCCGGCGCCGTTCACCACGATGCGGATGTCTTCGATCTTCTTCTCCGCCAGCATCAGGGCGTTGATCAGCGCGGCCGAGGAGATGATGGCGGTGCCGTGCTGATCGTCGTGGAACACCGGGATGTTCATGGTCTTCTTCAGCGTCTCCTCGATGTAGAAGCATTCCGGGGCCTTGATGTCCTCCAGGTTGATGCCGCCGAAGGTGGGCTCCAGGAGCTGGCAGGCCTTGATGATCTCGTCGGGATTCTCGGTGTCGAGCTCGATGTCGAAGACGTCGATGTCGGCGAAGCGCTTGAAGAGCACCCCTTTCCCTTCCATGACCGGCTTGCCGGCCAGGGCGCCGAGGTTGCCCAGGCCGAGCACGGCGGTGCCGTTGGAGACCACGGCCACCAGGTTCCCCTTGGAGGTGTATTTATAGGCGTCCTCCGGATTCTGCTGGATGGCCAGGCACGGCTCGGCGACGCCGGGGGTGTAGGCCAGCGACAGGTCGGCTGCCGTCTGGCAGGGCTTGGTGGAGATGACTTCGATCTTCCCTCTTCTGCCGGTGGAGTGGTACTCGAGCGCTTCGGATTTCTTGCTCATGTCGCGGAATCTCCTTTGCTTTCGGTTTAGGGTGAGAAAAAGCTACTTGGTCACGACCACCAGCGCCTTCAGTTCCTTGCCGTCCTGGCTGAGCAGCCGATGGCCGAGCGTCGAATCCAGATAAATGGCGTCCCCCTCGTTCAGGGTGAACACCTGGTCGTCCAGCAGGAACTGCGCGGTACCGCTCATGATGAAGATGAATTCCTCGCCGTCGTGGCTGTAGGTGTTGCTCTCGGCCGCCTTTTCGGTCACGGTGATCATGAAGGCGTCCATCTTCTTGTTCTGCTTGTAAAAGGAGAGTGATTCGTAGAAATACCCCTGGCTGGAGCCGTCCTTGGAGATCACCCGCGACGCCACGTTGCGCTCGTTGGCGCGGACGATCTCGAACTTGCGGTCGTCCTCGCCCTCGTTGAAGAACTGCGCCATTTTCACGTCGAAGAATTTGGCGATCTTGGAAAGGGTGGCGATGGGGGGGGAAACGTTGTCGTTTTCAATCTGGGAGATCAGCGCCGGCGAAAAGCCGGTTTCCGTTGCCACTGCCTGCAGGGTCAGTTTCCTTGCCAGGCGCAGTTTTTTTATGGTCGAACCGATGTTGTACTCTGACATACCGTGCTCCTTGACAGCTGTGGCGGCAAACTTTTTTATTTAAACTAAAATTGTTGACTTTGGGTAAAATGTCAACAAAAATCTTCAGTGGCGGCGCTTGGGGCGAGGAATAGTGCGGCGTAGCCGGGGCATAACCGCGGTTTGCGCGGCGCCAAAATGGTCCTCGCTCCCTTGCGGGCACTGCCGTTAAGTTAAGGAAACGCCGCACCAAAACAGGGAAAGTCCGTAGGTCGCGTTGAGGCACGAAACGCGACGTTGCGCTGTCGGCGACATGTTTACGTTGCGTTTCACGGTGAGCCCGTTCAACGCAACCTACGCGTCCGTTCTGCCCTCCCTCTACCACGGGAGGCTGGGGAGAGGGGAGGTTATGGAGAGCTTCTTCACCACGTTGGTAGGGAAAACCCTACCTTCGCCGGCGTGTTTTTCCCCACTATTTAAAAATTACTTATTGGACTAAACTGTGAAGTTATGCACACGGGCGGGGACCTGCCCGCCGAGCGGCTGTTCCGGCAGCCTTGACCCCTAAGTGGGAACGGCGCCGGTTGCCGCCGGCGATAAACCGCCGCCAAAGGCGCCTGGTCGGCGCCCCGGCTTGAAGTGGAGGATGCGGATGCCGCTGATCGAATGGAACCAGGAACTCGCCGTCAATGTCAAGCAGTGCGATGAGCAGCACGAGCAACTGATCGGCTTGATAAACGACCTGCATAACGCCGTGAAAACCGGCAATGGCAAAAACTTCAACGGTCTGTTCCGGGCGACGGTGGCCTCCGTCAAAAGGCACTTCAGCGAGGAAGAAAAGCTGCTGCGCAAACACGGCTATCTTGGCTACCAGGATCAAAAAGAGGCGCATGAACTTTTCTTGAGCGAGGCAAAAAACCTGCTGCACCAATTCAAAAGCGGCGGTCTCCTGGCGGTTTCCCTGGAAAATCTGCTGAAAAGGATCGAAAGCCATATCCTGGGTGAAGACAAGAAGTACGGCAGATTCCTGAACTCGAAAGGGGTGTACTGAACACTTCGCAGTATGCGGAAAGAGGTCTTCCCATGCCACAGAAAATTTCTCAGAACAACGACGAAAAAGCGGCGTCAACTCCGCCTCGACCCTTCGAGCCGAGGTTGAAAATCGTTTCGCGCGTTGCCACCCATGCTGAGACCATACGCTTCATCATGGATGAGATAGAGATGCGCTACGGCATTGTGCCTTCGGCGTCGCTGTCGGCAAAATTGCTCAAGGCATTCGAACATCTGCCGCTTGCCGAGTTCGACGAGTGGGCGGACCACATGTCCAATCTTTCCGCCGCAGATCCGCAGTGGCTCAATCTCGTGGCGGGACTGTCGACGCAGGAAACCTACTTCAATCGGCACCCGGGCCTTTTGAACAGGCTAAGAAACAAGATATTTCCCGAGTTGATCGAGCGCGCGGAAAAGGACGGCAGCTACCAAGTCAGGATCTTAGCGGTTGGCTGCGCCACGGGCGAGGAGGCGTACGATCTGAGCTTCCTGTTGCTGGAGGCGCTGCACGAGGCCGGACACGCGACCCTCGACGCCGGCGGCGCCATTGTCGTGCAACCCCCTTGGAGCATCGAGGTCATCGGTTCAGATGTTTCCCGGCAGGCCATGGAGATCGGCGCCGCCGCCATCTACAGCGATCATTGGCTCGGTTCGTTTCAGGGGATCAACCAGAAGATGTGGCGTTTTTTCGAAGGGGCGCAGGCTCCCCGGGAGGATTGGGTGCCGGGGGCGCGTTATTGGCAGGTGAAGCATTTTGCCAGGCGGCATGTGCGCTTTCAGCACTGCAACCCCATTGCCGGGGTTCCGCCCGTGACCGATTGCGACCTGACCGTCTGCCGGGACATCATGGCCTACTTCGACGGCGAAGGCTGGCCGAAGGCGCAGCAGATGCTGGCCGGTTCCCTCAAACCGGGAGCGGTTTTGGTGCTGGCTGAAGCCGGAAATTGGAAATTGGAAACTCACCGGCAACGAGAAATTGCCTCTTAGCTTTGGGAATGATGCGGTTCACGGTGTTCACCGCATCCTACGGCTAGACCAGATACGGCTTGGTCTCTTCTTCGAACTCCTCGAACCCCGTCTCCAACTCGTCCAGCAACTCGCCGACGCCGGAGAGGTCGCCCTCGTTGGTGGTCTCCTCGATGCTGCGCGCCGTCCGGTACATCCTCGCCGCGGAAATGTTGGCGGCCGCCCCCTTGATGGTGTGCGCCTGCCGCTTCACCTCGTCCACGTCCCCCTTGTCCAGCGCCTCCCTAAGCGAAACCAGATAGCCGCAGGCGAGCCCGCAGAACATGCCGATGAAATGGCTGAGCATGTCGGAGCCTCCCAGACGATGCTGCAAGTCTTCGCGGTCGAAAATGGGCACGGCCGGGGCCGAAGCGGCGCCGGCGTCAGCTCCCGTTCCGGCTCCCGTTCCCGTTCCGGCTCCCGTTCCCGTTCCGGCTCCCGTTCCCGTTCCGGCTCCCGTCGGCTCGCACTGGGGCCGCCGCTGCGCTTCTTCGTGGCGTTTGCCGGGGAGCAGCCGCTCCAGAAAGGCGACCACCTCGTCCGGACGCGCCGGCTTGGAGAGATAGTCGTCGGCGCCGGCCGCCAGGCATTTCTCGCGGTCTCCCTTGAGCGCGTAGGCGGTCATCGCCACGATCGGCGTTCGGCGCGTTTCCCCCTCCAGCGCGCGAATCGCGCCCATGGCCTGGAAACCGTCCATGACCGGCATCTGGATGTCCATGAAGACTATGTCGAATAGGCGGTTGCGGCAGGCTTTCACCGCTTCGGCGCCGTCGCAGGCCGCCACCATCAGGTGCCCGCGCTTTTCCAGGATGACCCGCATTATTTCCCGGTTGATCTCCACATCGTCCGCCACCAACACCGTCAGGCCGCCCGGTTCCCGGCGGGGCTCGGCGAGATCGGCCGGTTTTTTACTCAAACGGACCTCGCCGCGCAGCATGGTCGCCAGCAGATCGCGCAGCTCATCGTCGATCACCGGCTTGGCCACATGCCACTGGAATCCCTCTTCTTGGCAGCGCTTGGCGTCGCCGTGCACCCCGGCGGTCAACATCATCACCACCTGCAACCGGGCCAGCGCCTGGTCCTCGCCAAGGCGCCGCGACAGCTCCCAGCCGCTCATCCCCGGCAGGTAGAGGTCGACCAGACAAAGGCGCGGTAGCGCTCCCCGCGTGGCAAGCTCGGCCAACAGCGCCAGCGCCTGGTCGCCGTCCTGAGCCAGATGCACCGTCATCCCCCAACCGGAGAAAAGGCCGGCCAAGAGCCGCCGGTTGGCGGCGAGGTCGTCCACCACCAGCACCGCTACCCCTTGCAAGGAGTCGCCGCCGCCGGTCGCGGCGAAAGGCTGCTCAGGGAGTTTCAGTCGCACGCTGAAACTGAAGTTGCTGCCGACCCCGGGCTCGCTTTGCACGCCGATCTCCCCACCCATCAGCCGGACCAGCCGTTTGCAGATGGCCAGCCCGAGACCGGTGCCGCCGAAACGCTTGGTGGTGGGGGCGTCTCCCTGCTCGAAGGCGTCGAAGATGCGCTCCTGCAACTCGACGGGGACGCCGACGCCCCGATCGCTCACCTGGAAGCTAAGCTCCGCCTGCCGCTCGCTCTGGCGGATCAGGCTGACGACGACTTCGACGGCGCCCTTGTCGGCGAACTTGATGGAGTTGCCGACCAGGTTGATCAGCACCTGGCGCAAGCGCCCGCAATCGCCCGAAAGCTCGTCCGGCACCTCGGCATCGACCTCGAACGCCAGTTCCAGCCCCTTTTGCGCGGCGCGCGCCGACAGGCTCCTCAGGGTCTGCCCCAGCATGCTCCGCAGCCGGAAAGGGCGCTCCTCGATCTCGATGTGGCCGGCCTCGATCTTGGAGAAATCGAGGATGTCGTCGATGATTTCCATCAGGTTGTCGGCTGAAACGCGGATGGAGCGCAGGAACTCCCGCTGCTCGCCGTTGAGCTCGGAGTCCTGGAATAGTTGCGTCATGCCGATGATGCCGTTCATCGGCGTGCGGATCTCGTGGCTCATGTTCGCCAGGAACTCGCTCTTGGAGCGGTTGGCCTCCTCGGCCTGGCGGGTAAGCTCCAGGGTCCGCGTCAGGTCGGCTTCGCGCTGGCGCAGCATCAGGAAGATGACAGCCACCCCCGCCAGGAGCGCGGCGATGCAGACCGCGGCTATGGTTGTGATCCCCTTGGCGGTGTGGCGCCAGTTGGCCAGGAAAAAGTCCTCGGTGACGGTGATGCTGACGATGAGCGGATAGTGGGGCACGACCCGGGTGTCGCCGAGCCTCCCCACCGGTCGGCCGCCTTCGGAAAAGCGGGGCGCCCTGGTGTACAGGACGTCGCTCAACTGCTTGTTTTTGCCCACCACCGTGTAGGTCGTGCCGGTGGTGTTGGTCTTGCCGATCAGCGCGTCGTTGGCGGGCCAGCGGGTGAGTATCGAGTAGTCGCTGCGGTAGAGCGTGATCGAGGCGCCGGAGCCGAGGTTGAGGCCCAGCCGCTGATAGAACTCGCTAAAGGCGTCGACGGAGGTTCCTACCAGCACCAGCCCGAGCATCTTGCCTTGGCTGTCGTCGATGCGGCGGCTGATGTAGAACACCCATTTGCCGTTTCCCTTGTTGCGCACCGCGATGCTGATGAAATCGGCCGCGCCCCCCGCCTTGGCCTGGGCCATGAAATAATCGCGGTCTGCCAGGTTGATGCGCGGGGGAGGATAGGCGCGGGTGAAATTGATCACGTCTCCGTTGTCGGCGACGATGGTGGCCACGTCCACCTGCGGGAGGATTTCGGTCTTGTCCTTCAAGACCCGGTAGAACTCGTGGGTAGCCATCAGCTTTCTGAAGGCGGCCGGCGTCTCGGCGCCGGAGGCGCGGACCTGTTCGGAGATGCCGTCCAGCGCCATGTAGGTCGACGCCATGGTCTGGTAGGCATGCTCCGAGAGCACCAGGGAGTTGTTGCTCATCTGGTTGCGCCAGACCTCGATCTCCTGTTGGCGCAGGATCGCGGCGGCTGTCACCGCGAATCCCACGATCGCCAGCACCGAAAGCACCCCGAAGACGATGGTCAGTTGGCTCGCCTGATATCTCTGCCAGATTTTTTGCATGCGGTTCCTCGGAAAGGTAACAGTCGTCCTCATGCATTATCGGCTGACCGGGGCTAAACCGTTAGCATTAAATGCAGCGGCGCCGGAATCGCGCCGAAAAATGGTGCGGCGCAGCCGGCATGATTGCGGGTCTTAGTTGACGTCTACGTCAAATTTGACCCGTCTGGAGCAAAGAGCTACCAAGGGTGCGATGTGTTGAGCTTTCTTTTGCGGCTATTAGTTTTTATTGTTATTTTTGCATAACCAAGTTTGATTTATGTTGGTCGTTCATCACCCTAGAACTCGATATTTTGTGTGGAAAGCGAGCCGCACAAGATATAGCCGTGAACAGCAGGGCAAAACGTTATTATTTTCTTGCAATTGTTGTTTGTAAAGCAGAGAATGCCAAGCAAGAACGAGTCTCTCCCCAGGGGGCACTGCCGTTAAGTTAAGCCTTGGCGGTTCTTCTCCCCTCCCTCCTCCCCCCCGCTGGGGGGAGGAGATAGTGCTCCCATCAAGGGAGAGGGGGCTTTTTGATTCACCCATTCCTTAACCCGTGCCGACGCCTGAGGACTTTTTCTCCGCCGGCCACGATTTAGTTTGTGCAGTTTGTTCATCGCTGGTAAAGTTCGCGGTCAGTGGGGGCGGTGGTGGTCGCGCCGCCTGCGCATAAACTGCCAAGCGGAGGACGTCATGTCGGGACAGGGAAAGATCCTGCTGGAAAGCGACACCAACGAGCTGGAACTGGTGGAGTTTCGCATCGACGAAGTAGCTGCCAACGGCAGCGTCATTCCCTGCTATTACGGCGTCAACGTCGCCAAAGTCCGGGAGATCATCCGCTGCCCGCAGCTGACCGCCGTGGTCAACGCTCCTCCGGCCGTGGCCGGCATGATCAAGCTGCGCGAGAAGATCATCACGGTGATCGACCTGGCTCTGGTGCTCAACAAGAATACCGGCGACATGAAGGCAGACCGGGTGATCGTCCTGGAATTCAACTCCGTCACGGTCGGCGTGCTGGCGCATTCGGTGTCGCGCATCTATCGCATCTCCTGGCGCACCGTCGAGCCGCCGTCGCGGCTGGTGGAGGAGTCCCAGATCACCGGCATGGTCAAGATGGAGGACCGGATCATCCTGGTGCTCGATTTCGAGAAGATCGTCGGCGAGCTTTGCCGGGAGAGCGCCCTGAGGCCGCTGGAACTCGACGTCGTTTCCCACGAACAGGCCTCCTCGCGCTCTCAGTACAGCATCCTGGTGGCCGACGATTCCTCCTTCATAAGAAACATCATGGTCAGCGCCCTGCGCGGCGCCGGCTATCGGGTGGAAGAGGCGACCGACGGCGAGGAGGCCTGGGAGATGATCAAGATCAGGCAGTCGGTCCAGGCGAGATTCGACCTGCTGATCACCGACGTGGAGATGCCGCAGATGGACGGTTTGCACCTCACCTCGCTGGTGAGAAAGGAACCGGGCCTGGCCGGCATGCCAGTGGTGATCTTCTCCTCGCTCGCCTCGGAGGCCAACCGCCAGAAATGGATCAACCTGGGCGCGAACCATATCCTGACCAAGCCCGAGCTCCCCCGGCTGGTCCAGGTCGCCGGGGAACTCATCTGCGGCGCCGGCGCCAGTTGAAGCGAGACACCAAGCTGTAAGGAGCGACACACTAAGCTGTAAGGAGCGAGCATGAAAATGAAGTTGGCGCTGAAAGTTTTTTGCATCATCGGCATAACTCTCTTTCTCGGCTTCACCGTCTTGGGGGTCACCTCTCTTTGGCTTAGTATCGACTCGACCATGAGCCTGCAGCGCTCGTCGTCGTTGCAGATCTCCGCGGTTATCCGCCAGACCATCGAGCAACTGATGATGAAGGGCGATTCCGCCGCCGTCACCGAGTACGTCCGGCACCTGAAGGACAAAAAAGCGGTGCTCGACCTGACGGTGTACGGCAAGGAAGGGAAGTCGGCCTCGGGCGCCGCCGCCGACCCCCTGGTGCTGGAGTCCTTCAAAACCGGCAAAGCGGTCAACGTCAAGCGCGAGGTGCGGGGGCTGCATGCCCTGGTGAACGTCATCCCGCTCCCCAACGATCAGCGCTGCAAGGGTTGCCACAGCGAAACCGGCTATACGGGCGCCATCGTGCTCACCACCTCGGTGGAGGAGGGGTACGACGGTGCCAAACGGCTGGTCGTGCTGCTGAGCGGCCTGGGTGCTGTCTGTTTCATCTTGATCGTGGGAGGGATGTACCTCTTCTTCCGGCTCACCATCGTCAAAAACATCGTCAGCGTCTCGGAAAGCATCCAGATCCTCTCCCGGGGGGAAGGCGACCTGACCACGGTGATCCCGGTGAAGACCGGCGACGAGATCGGCATGCTCACCCAGGGGGTGAACGACCTGGTGGCCAAGCTCAAGGAGATCATCTCCGACCTGTACCGGCAGGCCAACCACGTCGCCACCTCGTCCTGCCGCTCCATGGGCGGCATCGAGCAACTGGCCGCCGCCGTGGCCGAGCAACGGGAGCTCTCCATGTCGGTGGCGGTCGCCTCCGAGGAGATCTCGGCGACCCTCAACGACGTCGCCGTGACCACCGGCAAGGCGTCGGCCCTGTCGCAGCAGGTCGACGATTCCGCCAACCAGGGGCGCAGCGTGGTAGGCGAGACGGCCGAGAGCATGGCCCAGATCAAGGCCGGCGTGGAAGAAACCCTGCAGGTCATGCACCGCCTGGAGCTCTCCTCCGACCAGATCGGCGAGATCATCGGCCTCATCGAGGACGTGGCGGACCAGACCAACCTGTTGGCGCTGAACGCCGCCATCGAGGCGGCCAGGGCCGGAGACGCCGGACGCGGCTTCGCCGTGGTGGCCAACGAGGTGAAGATGCTCTCCGGCAAGACCTCCGCCTCCACCCAGCAGATCGGCTCCATCATCAAGACCATCCAGAGCGACATCCGCGAGGCCAAGCGCTCCATCGAACAGGAAAAGACGCGCGTGGACGTCGGCATCGACAATTCGGGGCGGGCCAGCGAGCAGATCGCGGTGATCCTGGAATTGGCGTACCAATCGTCCGACATGATCCAGTCGATCGCCAGCGCCACCGAGGAGCAGAGCGCCACCACGGTCGAGATCACCGAGAAGATCCACCAGGTCTCCGACACCGCCGACCAGATCATGAACCAGATGATGGAATCGGTGACCACCTTCAACGAGTTGACCCTGACCGCGGAAAAGATCTATTCCACCGTGGGCAAGTTCAAAGTCGGCAATCATCACGACATCATCAAGGCGCTGCTGGTCGAGCAGCGCGACAAGACGGCGGCCGTCCTGGAAGAGGCGATCAGAAGCGGCAGGACCACCATGGACGCGCTGTTCAGCACCGACTACAAGCCGATCCCCAACACCAATCCGCCCAAGTTTTCCACCCCGACCGACCGGCTCTTCGACGAGATCGTCTCGCCCATCCAGGAGGCGACGCTGGCCAAGGAAGGGAGCCTCGCCTTCGCCGTCTGCGGCGACCTGCAGGGGTACCTCCCCAGCCACAACCTCAGATTCAGCAAGCCCCTGACCGGAGACTACGTGAAGGACAGGGACAACAACCGCACCAAGCGGATCTTCAACGACAGGACCGCGATGCGCACTGTGGCCAACACCGAGACCTTCCTGTTGCAGACCTACCAGCGCGACACCGGCGAGGTGCTGAACGACATGTCGACCCCGCTCTACATCCAGGGAAGGCGCTGGGGCTTCGTGCGCATGGGGTACCAGGTTCCCGGCGAGGGGTAGGGGAGGGGGCACACCCGCCAAGACGTCAACTGCCAATTTGCAACTTTAACCGGCGCTCGGTCCCATGGACCGGCGCCG